>JBIIDF010000045.1:0-13497 GCA_044238535.1 Vicinamibacterales bacterium | reverse complement strand
GCGATGAGCACAAACGGTCGCAGGCGGGCCATGAGCGCGGATTATAATCGGGACGTCGTGACACGGGTGCTGTACATCGGGCTAGGCCTCCTCTCGGTGGGTCTGGCCGCCATCGGGGCCGTGCTGCCGGGCATGCCCACCACGGTGTTCCTGCTGATTGCGCTGTGGGCGTTCTCACGGTCAAGCCGCCGTCTGCACGACTGGCTGCGCGCCGCCCCGCTCTTCCGCGACGCCATGACGCACGTCGACCGCTACCATGCCGAGCGCAGCATCACCCGAGGGGTCAAGGTCATCGCCATCGGTGCGGCATGGACCTCGGTGGCCGCGTTCTTCTACAGCCGGGGCCTCGAGCCGTCGGCCACAGCGGTCATTCTCGTGCTGCTGGCCATGGCCTGCACCGTGTTCATGGCGCTCACACGCACGGCTGACACGCGCCGCTCCTGAATCGTTTCCCCGTCAGACACCACACAGGGCCGGGCCTCCGCCACAGCGGATACCCGACCCCGATGATTGCTGCACGCCGGCACCCGGTGGAGGACAGGGGCGGTGTCAGCCAGCCGATGCGGCAGAGCGGACTTCGGGGGCGGCGCGCATCGCATCGCCCCCGGATGTCCCTGCCGCTAGAAGCCCAGCGTATACACCACCCGGAACGTGCGGCCGCGCTCGGCGACGCGGTCCTTCAGGTAGTTGAGGTGGTTGCGATAGAGCTGGTCGGTCGCGTTCTCGAGGCGCGCCGTGATGGTGTTGAACACGCGCCCCTGCACGAAGGAATACGAGGCAAAGAAGCGGAGCATCGCGTAGCCATCGGTCGCCAGTTCCTCACCGAACACGCGGTTTTGGGCCGACGCCGTCACGATACTGCCGCCGGCCTGCAGGCTGGTGCCCTGATACTTGAGCCCGAAGATGCCGCGCGCCGGAGGAATACGGGGCAGGGCCTCGTTGGTATCCTTCAGCCGTCCCCGCACCATGTCAATGGTGAAGTCGGCAATCCAGCGGTCGGTGATCTTGAAGTCGCCGTGGGCTTCCATACCCCAGAGGCGGCTGTCACGGGCCACGAACTCCACGAAGGGCAGGCCTTCGCCATGTCCGTGGTGGTCGTCGTCTCCGTGATCATCGCCATGGTCGCCGTCTTCGTCGTGCACCACGCCGAAGCGGTCGTCAAACTCCTCCTCGCGCTCTTCGAACTCGTCTTCCGAAATCGGATTGCGGAAGATGTAGTTGGCGATGTCATTCGAGAAGAAGGTGAGTTCGCCTTCGAAGCGTCCACCACGGGCACGCAGTGACACATCGGCACCCAGGGCGCGTTCGGCCTCGAGTGTCGGATTGCCGATCTCGTAGGCGAAGTTCCCCAGATGAGGACCGAAGAAGTACAGCTCTTCCATGGCCGGCGCACGCGCCGCGCGGGCGAAGCTGGCGGCCAGCACCAGGTTGTCACGCGCTGCGGCGGGACGCAGCAGCACGCCGGCCGACCCCGACCACTCGGTGAAGTCGCGTGCCGGCAGCACGCCCTGCGGTTCATAGGTCGTGCGGTCCACGCGACCGCCGAACTGGAAGGTGGCGTGCGCATTGCCGACTTCCTCGTAGACAAACGCCGCCGCATTGCGCTGCCCCACCGGCGGTGACAGTGCCTCGGCGCCAATCACGTTGAAGTCGCGCTGCATGAACCAGCCGCCCACGGTGCCGACAAGGTTCGCGGTCTTGCGGTGCGACAGCAGCAGCTCGCCCTCGACCGAGCGGTTCTGATAGGTCGTGCCGACCTCGGTGCCCTCGAGTTCCTGATGCTCGTAGTCGCGGAAGCCGAACGTGGCACGATACGACTGAAAAAAGCCGTTCATCTGCGTGGCGCTGGCGCGTGCGCTCAGCGAATGCCGACGGGGTGTCAGGCTGACGTTGCCCTCTTCAATGAAGGGCACGCCGTATTTGGAGTCGGTGTAGCTGTAGCTCGCGCCGACATACTGGTTATCGCCCGTCCACGACCCGCCCACATTGCCGGTGGCCAGCGTCGACTGGGAGTTGGGCACCTTGCCCTCGGGCGTGAAGTAGGTGCCGGCATCCTGACCGCTGCCGCCCGCCGTGAACGCGAAGCGCCCATTGCCCACCGTGATGCCGGCGGCCGAGCCCACCTGATTGCCGTTGTTGGCCAGGTCGAAATTGACGCGACCCGTCGGTGCCGTCACCGGCTGCGTCGGAATCTGGTCGGTCACGACGTTCACCAGACCGCCAATCGCGTTGGCCCCGTACAGCAGCGTTGCCGGGCCACGCACCACTTCCACCCGGCGCGCCGCCGCGGGATTGATCGGCACACCGTGGTCGGCCGACTGGCTCGACAGGTCGCCCATGCGCTGACCGTCTTCCAGCACAATCACGCGGTCGCCATCGAGGCCGCGAATCACCGGGCGCGCCGGCGCCGCACCGAACGCGCGCGTTGAAATGCCGGGCGAATACTGGAGGGTGCCGGCAATTGTCGTTTCCTGCTGCTGGGCCAGTTCCTGCCCGCCCAGCACGGTGGTGGGCTGATACGCCTCGAACTGCGGACGCGGGGTCGGGCTGACCGACAGCACCTCCGCAAAATGAATGTCGAACTCGACGGCGATGTCCTGCACGACCGGGGAGGTGCCCACGGTGACTTCAATGCGGCGGGTCGTCGAGCCGTCGGCGCGCACCCCCAGGTGATACTCCCCGGGGGATACCCCCTCGAAGCGATACTGGCCAGTGGCGTCGGTGCGCGTTTCGCGGCGCAGTTCGTCGATGACCACCACCGCATTCACCAGCGGCTGTCCGCCGTCGGCCTGCGTGATGGTGCCGCTGACCGTCGTGCCGGTCTGCGCCAGGGCCGCACCGGGCCAGGCGAGACTCAGCGTGAGCAGTAGGATAGACACGGTTCGGTAAGACATGACGTTCCTAGATTACCGGCGTCCCGGGGGTCCTGAAACGTCTGACCGACCAGCACATCGGAGTTTTTCATGAATGGTCGTTTTCAGCGGATGAGTGGGTGGTACGTGGCACAGTGTGCGACGCTGAGCCTCGCCGTGGCGGGACTCGTCATGCCACTGACCGCGGCGCAGTCCGCCAGACCCGGCCGCATCACCGGCACCGTCACCACCACGGCCGCTCCAGCAAGGGCCATCCGTGTCGGCTTCGACCAGCAGGTGTGTGGCGCACAGCAGCCCAACGAGGCCATTCGTGTCGGGCCTCGCGGCGCACTCGCCAACGTCGTCGTCACCGTCAGGGGCCTCACGTCCCGCACGCCGGCGCGCGAGGTGCGCGTGGTGAACGAGCGCTGCGCCTTCGTCCCTCGCGTGCAGGTCATCGCTCCCGGGGGCACCATGGCGACAAGCAGCCGCGATCCGGTGCTGCACACCACGGTGCTGCAGACCCCCGATGGCCGGCAGGTGCTCAACCTCGCCCTGCCGTCGCCCGCGGTCGAACTGCGGCGGCCGCTGCCGGGTTCCGGCACGCTGCGCGTAGGCTGCAGCACCCACCAGTGGATGCGCGGATGGATCGTCGTGACCGATGACGTATCGGCCGTCACCGGAACCGATGGCACCTTCACCCTGCCCGACCTGCCACCGGGCCGGTACGAGATCGTGGTGTGGCACGAACAGTTGCGCGCCGCCACGCAGACCGTCACCGTGGCGTCCGGGCAGTCGGTGCCCCTCACCTTCGCTATGCAGTAGAGTGCGGGCGATGCGTACACGTCGGCCTCTCCCTCGTCAGAGCCACGCTTGCGCTGGCCACCGTCTTTGCACAGACCCCGGGGCCGCTGCCGCCCATCGCGGCCCATTTTTCATCGTCGGCTGCCCCCGCAGCGGCACGACCTTGCTGCGGCGTCTGCTCGTGGCCCATCCGCGGATTGCCATCCCGGATGAATCGCACTTCATTCCGCTGATGCACCGGGCATACGGTGATCCGGCGACCGAGGCGGAGGCAAGGCGACTTGCCGATGCCATCCTCTCGTTGCGATGGATCCGTGACTGGAAGTGCCCGATGGACCGCGATGTGCTCGCGGCATGCCGCTCGTACTCGGCCTTCGTCGCCTCCCTCTTCGAAAGCTACGCCAGGCGCGAAGGCAAGCCGCGCTGGGGCGACAAGACACCCCAGTACGTGACGTGCATCCCCCTGCTTGCGCGTCTGTTTCCCAATGCGCGGTTCATCCACATCCATCGCGACCCCCGAGACGTCGTCCGCTCGTGGATCGCCGCCCCCTTCGGACCGACCAACCATTTCGTCGCGGCCTCTGAATGGAACCGCCTCGTAACGGCCGGCCGCGTCGCGGGCCGGCTCGTGCCGCCCGGCGGCTATCTGGAGATCAGCTACGAGGCGCTTGTCCACGACCTCGAGGGAACCATGCGGGCCGTCTGCGGCTTCCTCGGCGAGGAGTTCCATCCGGCCGTGCTCACGCCCCCGGCCTTCACCGGTCGCCTCCTGTCGCCGCGATTCTGGGGCAGGGAGGGCTTCGTACAGTCCGACCCCTTGGGGGGCACACTGATCGACTCGGCGAACGTCGGCAAGTGGCGAACCAGCCTTGCCGACCGTGATCGAGCGATCGTCGAGGCGGCGGCGGAGCCCGGGATGAAGGCGTTCGGCTACTCACCCATGGGGCCGGCCAGGCGTGTCGGCGCGGTAGAAAAAATCTGGTATCGCATGCATGGATTCGTGACGGAGAACGTCACGAGAATTAACGTGCATCCCTTGGAAGAAGTTGTGGCGATGGCCGGCCAACGCGTGCGAGCGAAGTGGCAATGCGTGCGCCGGAACGATTTATGATGACGCCCTTGGCCTCACCCGCGAGTCGTGAGGATTGCGGCTGGCGATATCTCTCGCCGGAGTGATTGATGGCAGATACCGACGATATTCGACTGGCGGTGATCGTGCCGGCCTTCGGTAACTGGGGCGACACGCGAGAATGCCTGTCACAGCTCGCCGCCCAAGCAAGCGGGACCACGCTCGTGTTCCTCGCGGACGATGGGTCGCCCGAGCCGCCGCCCGCAGCGGTCACGGGCAGCGAGCGGTTGATCTACCTTCGAGGAACGCACGGCGGTTTCGCGGTGAACTGCAACCGCGCGGCCGCGGAGGCGATTCGCCGGGGCGCCACGCATGTACTGTTTCTGAACAACGACACCGTGGTGGGCGGACGGTTCATCGCGGGCTGGCTCGCGGCCATCCGCATCCACCCCGCTGCCATCATGAGCCCGGTGATCACAGGCGCCGACGCGCCGACACGCATCTGGCATTCCGGGGGCCGTAAGACGATCTGGGCACCGTTCGTGAGGCAGCGACGCAGCTTTACCACGACGACGCCCGTCGATCTCGTCTGCGGATGCTGCCTCGTGGTTCCGGCTTCCGCATGGCTGACGCTCGGCGGATTCGACGAGGGTTTCGCGATGTATTTCGAGGACTTCGATTTCACGCTCCGCGCCCGCCGGTCTGGCCTCGATGTGCTTCTGGTGCCCGATGACGACCTCGCCGTCGGCCACAAGGTGTCGGGGTCCTTTCGCGGTGACCCTTGGCACAAGGAACGTCTCCTGCTCCGCAGCCGCCGCCTGTTCACGAGTCGCCATTATTCCGGACTGGCGGCGACAGCGGTGCGCACCCTCGAGGGCCCGTTCTTGCTGTGGCGACTGGTTGCCAACCTCCCTGCGGTGCCGGATTCGGACATGTTGCGCGAGGTCGTGGGAGGCCGCCGCTGACCTCGGCAGACGTTTCAGCGACCGGGCCCGCATGCCCCGTGTGCGACGGCACGGACCGGGAGTTCGTGATGGACTGCCACGACCACCTCTACGGCAACGCGGGAACGTTCTCGCTCTGGCGGTGTCGGAGCTGCGGCCTCGGCATGCAGGTGCCGATACCGTCGGACGAGGAAATGGCCGCCTTCTATCCGCCCGACTACCCCTGCCACACCTGGCGGGAGCCGAGCGCCCGCTGGCTGACCGCGGTCAGGCGGATGCTCCTCTCGGACACGTCGCCCTTGGATCCGCGGTTCAAGGCACCGGGCCGGATGCTCGACATCGGCTGCGGTGCCGGCGGCGCGATCGAGGAGTTTGGTCGCCGCGGCTGGCGGGCGGTAGGTGTCGAACCGAACCCGCGGGCCGTGGAGGCGGCGCGGAGGCGGGGCCTCGACGTGGTGCAGGGCATGCTCGATGACGCGCGGTTTCCCGACGCGGCGTTCGACTACGCCAGGCTCGACCATTCGTTTGAGCACATGACACAGCCGACTGCCACGCTCCGGGAGATCCGACGGATCCTTCGTCCGGGCGGACGGCTGTTCATCTGCGTGCCGGAGTTCGGCAGCACCACGCGGCGCATGTTCGGCGAGTACTGGTGGTTCTTGGGCCTTCCGGTGCATGCCTACCAGTATTCCCACGATACGCTGCCGAGGCTGCTGGAGCGGGTGGGATTCACGGTGGAGCGAGTTCGCGTGCGGCCCCACCTTGGCGGTACGCTGGGGAGCCTCGAAGTGCTGCTCAACCGCGCGCGAATCGATCCGGACCGACGCATCAGGCCGATGCAGTCGGCCGTCTGTCGACTGCTCGGGCAGTGGGCGGCCGCGCTCGTCGCGGCGTTCGGCACCGGCGACGTGGTGGAAGTGACGGCAATCAGGTCTGATGAGGACGCATCGTGAGTTGGTGGCTGCGATCGATCCGATGGCAGGCCTTTCGGTGCGCGAACGTCATGGTCCGTGCGTGCCGGCGGGCTGCTGGCCGTGGGGAGATGGTGACGGTCCGCAGGCAGGGCCTGAACTGGCGTCTCGACCTTTCCGAGACCATCGACTTCTCCATCTACCTCAGCGGGACCTTCCAGCGCGAAGTGGTGGCGGCCCTTGTCGGATTGGTCCGCGAAGGCGACACGGTGCTCGACATCGGCGCCAACATCGGGGCCATGGCGCTGCCTGCGGCACAGGCCGTCGGTCCCGGGGGAAAGGTCGTATGCTTCGAGCCGACGGTGTTCGGCGTGGAGAAGCTGCGGACCAACCTCGCACTGAATCCCGACCTCGTCGGCCACGTGGATGTCCGGCAGGTACAACTCGTCGATCGGGCCGACGCGGCCATGCCGCCGGGCCTCTATGCCCGGTGGCCCATGGGGTATGCGGAGGGGCGGGATGCAGGACATCATGGGGTGCTCGCGAGCTGTGCCGGCGCCGCGTCCATGACGCTCGACGACGCGTGCGCCGCCCTGGGCCTGTCGCGGATCGCCGTCATCAAGCTCGACGTCGACGGCAACGAGTGCAGGGTGCTCCGCGGCGGCCGTGGCGTCCTCGCCATCTCCCGTCCCGCGATAATCGTCGAACTCCAGCCGAGCGCGTTCGGGCCGCGGGAGCCGGACCGCTTCGAGGACTTCATCGACATCCTCCGTGGGGCCGGCTACCGGCTCCAGGATGTTTCCCGGCGACCGCTCCCGCTCGACGCCGCGGCCCTCCGCCGGCTCCTCCCGGGCGACAAGGTACTCAACGCCTTCGCCCTGCCGGGAGGACCGCCATGAGGGTGAGCGTGGTCGTGCCCAACTACAACTATGGACCGTATCTCGGGGAGCGACTGCGGTCGGTCCTGCGGCAGACGATGTCGGACTTCGAGTTGCTCTACATCGACGATGCCTCCACCGACGCCAGCAACGACATTGCCCGTGGCTTCGCCCGGGAAGACGGGCGGATGACGATGATCCTGAGGGAGCGGAACTCCGGCGGGCCGTACTGGACGTGGAACGAGGCGGCGGCACGGGCGCGGGGCGAATGGCTCTGGTTCGCCGGCGCCGACGACAGCGCCTGCCCCACGTTTCTCGAAGAATTGCTCGCCCTGGCGGACCGCCACCCGCAGGCGGGCATTCTGCGGTCCGACTTTTTCCGCATGAACGACACTGGGCGCGTCATCGACCGGGCCAGCGACGACCGGATCCGACGTTGGAAAGACGTCGCCGACTATGCGACGAGCGGGCCCGCCGAGGTCGCCTATGCGGCATTGAGCACCTATGCCACCGCCAGTGCGCTGCTCGTGCGGCGCGACCTGTTTGCCGCCTGCGGAGGTTTCGATGCCCGCATTCCGCTGTCGGCCGACACCCTGCTCTACGTGCGGGTTGTGGCGATGTCAGGAACGGCCTACCGTGCCCGGCCGCTCGCGGCCTACCGGGACCATCCCGGGAGCGTGACGCGCTCGGGGGCTGCCGGGGCTACGGAGATCGCCAAGAGCCACTGCATTGCCCGGGCGCTGGAACTCCTCGGCGGTCGGGACGCGGCACCCGCTGCGGAGCGACGGTTACTCGAACGGTACCTCCGATTTCGGCTCAACTCAGCACGGTGTTCGACGGGAGGAGTTGTGCCGGACGACGTGTGCTGGCTGGTGCCCGCGATCCTGGAGCAGGTGCCCGGGTGGTGGGGGGCGGCGTGGCTGCGGGGGGCGGCATGAGCGGGGCACGGACCATCCTCGTCACCGGCGGCGCCGGATTCATCGGTCGGCACCTCGTGCCCGTGTTCGCCGACGACGCCAACCGTATCGTCGTCCTGGACAACCTGCTCGAACAGGTGCACGGACCCGACGCCGGCTTTCCGCGGGAGGTCGCGGCCCTGGCACATTGCGTCCGGGGTGACGTGCGCGATCGTGATGTCTGGGATGCCATAGGAACGCGCTATCCCGACATCGACGTCGTCATCCACCTCGCGGCCCTCACCGGCACCGGCCAGTCGATGACGGAAGTTGCCGAGTATCTCGACGTGAACGCCGGAGGTACCGCCGTGATGCTTGCCGCGCTGCGATCCGGAGCGTTTCGGTCCGTACGGCACGTCGTGCTCGCCTCGACGCGAGCCGTCTACGGGGAGGGTGACTACCGCTGTCCGGCCGAGGGCGTGACGCGGCGGTCCGCCCCGCGCGACACCGAGCGGTGCCGGCTCGGCCGCTGGGCGCCGACCTGCGAGTCGTGTGGCGCCGAACTGGTGCCGGTGCCGACGCGGGAGGATTCGCCGCTGCGGCCCGCGTCGGTCTACGGTGTCACGAAGCTGGCGCAGGAGGGGCTCGTGGAGACGGTGGGCGAGTCGTCTCTGGCGACCACGATCCTCCGGCTCCAGAACGTGTATGGCCCGGAGCAGAGCCTGCGGAATCCCTATACCGGTGTGCTCGGCGTCTTCCACTCCCGCATCATGCGGAGCGAGCCGATCGAACTGTTCGAGGACGGACTGATCAGTCGCGACTTCGTGTCGTGGGTCGACGTCGTGCGGGCCGTTCGCGAGTCGGTGGTACGACGGGCGGCCGGAACCTTCAACATCGGCAGCGGTTCGTTCATTCCAATCGGCGACGCGGCCCGGTTGATGTGCCGGCTACTGGGTCGCCAGGTGCCGGTGCAAGCCACGGGCTTCTTCCGCGCTGGTGACATCCGGCATGCGGCGGCCGACATCAGCCGCGCACGGGCAGCCCTGGGATACGAGCCGACGGTCGGCTTCGAGGAGGGCATGGCCGAATACGTCCGCTGGGTTCGCGGGCAGCCGCCGATGCCCGCGGAGCTTTCGGCCAGGTCTCGGCACTCCGCGGACTCGGGTACGGGGCTTCCATGAAGGCATCGATCGCCTGGATCCTGGTGTGGCTTCTGGCCTCGCGGGCTGGCACCGCGGCGGCCTTCGTGCTCGCCCGCACGCGGTACGTGTGGCACCGCTGGATGCTGGCGCCAATGCTGCCGACGCTCCGCCCAGCCGGCCTGAAAACCCTCGGTGACAACATGCGGAACGCGCCCGACCCGGCCCGGCTCATGTATTCGATGGCGCTGGCGCATCTCGATTCCGACTCGCCTCATGGGGCAGCGAATGCTCTCGCCTGCCTCAGGGCCGCCGAGGCTCTTGGCTTCGAAGGCCGTGAGCGGATCCTCCTGTACCGCGCGATCATCGCCGCGCGGCGCGGCGGTGAGATGGACGCACACAACGTGCAACGGCAACTGGACACCGACGACCTTTCGGCCGCCGAGTGGGGCTTGCTTGACGCCGCAACCCGCCCTTCGCATGACGGCCCACGGACAGTCACGGTTTGAGGAGCAGGCCCTGGCCCGTCGGGAGCGTGAGGATGTGCACCCGTTCGCGTTCGGCGAACCGGTCCATGGCCTCGCGCTGCAGGGCGAAATGCGTCCGGCCATAATCGTCGAGGATGATCGGCGCGCCGGGTGACAGTCGCGGCCAAAAGTGTTCGATCGCCGCGATCTCAGGCTCTACGAGGTTCATGTCGATCGACAGATAGCAGACTCGCTCCGGGCCTCCCGCCAACGTCTCGGGAACGCGTCCGCGGACGAGTCGCGCCCGCGGCCACGGTGCGAAGTTCCGGCGCGCGAGGTCGTAACAGCTGCCATACCAACGGGTATTCTCCCGGACCCGAGGCGCCACCTCGCCGGGCGACATCTGCTCGACGGGACTTCCTTCGAAGGTATCGAACAGCCAGAAATCCTTGTCGAGGCTGTTGAAGTCCAGATACGTGCACACGGCGACGCTCAGGATGCCGGTGTTCACTCCGCACTCGACGAAATCCCCGACGAGTTGCCTGGCATGCGATGCCGCCCAGCACGCGACATGCACTCGCCAATCTATCCGGATGTTGCCGAACCGGTGCCCGGTCGCCATGCCCGCCGCATACGCCCGCACAAAGCCGGTATCGTTCGCCCACGCCAGACTCTTCCCGACCAGCTGCATGCCGTCGCCGACGTAGGAGGGGAATAACCTTCGCAGGCCGGGGATCCGGTCGGTGATCGACGTGATTTTTTCGATCATGGAGAGCCTCAGACCGAGTATGGTCATCAAGAATAGGACGGTCAACGGCACTGTCACAAGCCAATGGAAGGGGCGACCCGTCGATCAGTCCGACTGCGGGGCAGTGCGGGCTGCGGTGGCTCCCGATTTGTTGTCGCTACGCTTCTCCAACGGGCAACTCGCTGATGCCCGGTTGGGGATAGTCCGGTCAATGGCACCTCCGCACCGGTCTTCCGACTGATGAACGACGCCTGAGAGATTGCCTGGTCGTCGTGGGCTTGGACAATCTCGCCCCAGTCAGACGGCGGGCCACGGGCGGGAGAGCCGGGCGGTGGTCCGAACGGTTCGCCACGATGCCTGAGGACCTTCTGTAGCGGGCCCGGATCGGTGATGAACGCGATCAGCCGGATGTCGCCGCCGCAGTTCGGGTACTCGAACGGAAACTCCTCCCCCACCCGCGCCGTCAGTTTCGCCCACGCAATCCGCGACGTGTCGTGCGAGCGGCGCTGTTGATTCGGATTCGCATCACGGCAGCCCCCTTGGCGCGACCGTCGGTCGCATGCTTACCGGTCACAGGCTCACGCTGCTTGCCGCTGTTCCCGATCGCCAGCGCCGTAACGGCCCGCCTGAGCGTGTGATTCGGTGCAAACACTCCGTGATACCGATGCCGATGCGTCCGCGGCGGCGGGACCAGATCGGCAAGCCGGTCCAGGCACTCAAACGGCGGAAAATCGACGACGCCGTTCGCTCCCGGTCGCGTGGACGTGCAGCTGCGACCGGGGCCGACCCAGTAGGCCGCCGTATGTCTCGGCCGCACGTCGCGGATGCGAGCGAACTGGCCATCATTCACAGCCGCGAGCGCTTCTCGCAGCAACGCGGGTGCGATCCTGAATCCGTCGGCCATCATCGCGTCAACCACAGGCCGCAGGGCAGGCAAGGCGCCGAGCGTGCCGCGCCGCGGCCTTCGGCCAGCAGGGCTGCGGGGCGCAGCTGCAGCACCCACCAGTGGATGCGCGGATGGATCGTCGTGACCGATGACGTATCGGCCGTCACCGGAACCGATGGCACCTTCACCCTGCCCGACCTGCCACCGGGCCGGTACGAGATCGTGGTGTGGCTCGAACAGTTGCGCGCCGCCACGCAGACCGTCACCGTGGCGTCCGGGCAGTCGGTGCCCCTCGCCTTCGCCATGCAGTAGAGTGCTGGGGATGCGCAGACCGGTCACGCCACTTGGCCTCTCCCTCGTCGGAGCCACGCTTGCGCTGGCCACCGTCTTTGCACAGACCCCGGGGCCGCTGCCGCCCGTCGCCGGACAGATGACGGTGGCCGCCGTCACCAGCACCGAGGCGCTGCGGCCCGCAGAAGCGTCGGTCGCCATCAATCCCACCAATCCCCTGCACGTCATCGCGACGCTCATTCAGTCGAACCCGCCGGGGCGCCAGCCCCGTTCATCGAACTGGGGCTATGTGTCGACCGACGGCGGCCGTACCTGGGCCGGAACGCCCGCCGCCAACCCCGGGGGCCGCGTGCAGGGCGATGATGTGATCGCATTTGGCCGTGACGGCACGGCGTTCCACAGCTACATCGCCTTCGACGGCATCAGGGTCGAGCGTCCGGACGTGGCCAGCAGCGGCATCTTCGTGCGCCGGTCGCGCGACGGTGTCGAGTGGCACCCCCCCGTCGCCGTGATCGATCACGTGAATACGGCCATGCCCTTCGAAGACAAGCCGTGGCTGATTGTCGACCGCGCCGCCGCGTCTCCGCACCGCGGACACGTGTATGTCGCATGGACGCGCTTCGATGTCTACGGCAGCCACGACCCGTTGCACCGCACGCACATCTGGTTCGCGCGCTCGAAGGACGGAGGCCAGACATTCCAGCCGCCCTTCCGTATCTCTGACGAGTCGGGCGACGCGCTCGACGGAGACAACACGGTCGAAGGCGCCGTACCCACCGTGGGCCCGAACGGTGAGGTGTATGTGGTGTGGGCGGGCCCTAAAGGCCTCGTCCTCGATCGGTCAGACGATGGGGGATGGACCTTCGGTGCGGACCGCATCATTTCCCCACTGACAGGGGGCTGGGACATTCCGCTGCCTGGTCTCGAGCGCCACAACGGCATGCCCGTCACAGCGGTCGACCTCAGCAGCGGTCCCCATCGCGGCAGCCTTTATGTGAACTTCATCGACCAGCGCAACGGCGACACCGATGTGTTCGTGCTGGCCTCACGGGACGGCGGCCGTACGTGGGATGCGCCCGTCAGGGTCAACGACGACCCGCCGGGCGCCGACCAGATGTTCACGTGGATGGCCGTTGATCCGGCTGACGGCAGCCTGAATGTGATCTTCCACGACCGCCGCGGGCAGAAGGGCACCCTGACCGGACTCACGCTGGCACGAAGCATCGACGGCGGGCGGACGTTCATGAACCACCGTGTGCCGGTCGATTCCTTCGACTGCTGCGCGGCCTCGTCGTTTGTCGGCGATTACAACGGTCTCGACATCCAGGGGGGGCGGCTGGTCGCGGTGTTCCCCGTCATCCGCGAGGGCACCCAGCGCATCATGGCCCTCAGCGCGCGGTTCCGCCCCGGCAGCCAGGCACTGCTGCCCTGAGCGGGCGGTTGCCCCGTGCGGGGCGGACGGCATACCATCCGCGGTATGACACTGCGCATCTGGCCGGCGCTGGCGCTGCTGTGTATCGGGGCGGTCACGCTCACGGCCCAGACACCGTCGGGCCCCGCCGGGAACCGCGAACGTGACTACCTGTCGCGTGTCCGTCGGCTCACGGTCGAG
>JBIIDF010000298.1:0-3835 GCA_044238535.1 Vicinamibacterales bacterium | reverse complement strand
CTTGACGACTGACTTGACTACCGGTGCCAGAAACGACAAACGCTCCCTTGTGGGGAGCGTCTGTAAGTGCTTGCCTTTATTGTGTTTAGGTTGGTGCGGAAGAAAGGACTCGAACCTTCACGCCCTTGCGGGCGCCAGCCCCTCAAGCTGGTGCGTCTGCCAATTCCGCCACTTCCGCATCTGACACTGTGCGTCGCCGGCGGGCCGTGGCCGGGCCCGGGACGAGGGAGGCAACCCTGCTTAGGGCTGCGATGGAGGAGGTGTTGCCGATGCAGGCGCGGGCGTCGCGGATGCAGGGGCCGCAGGAACCGCCGGACCACCAGCCCCGGGCAGCGCCGCTGCCGGAACGGGCGGAGGGCCCTCGATGCCACCCACCACCGAACTGCCACCACGCTGGCCCCAGGCCGTGAGCGTCAGCGACAGCACGACGAAGAGCACCGCGAGGCCAGCCGTGGCCCGCGTCAGCAGTGTCGCACCCGAACGGGCACCAAACACGGCCTGACTGCCACCGCCGCCAAAGGCATTGGCGATGTCGCCCCCCTTGCCCTGCTGCAGGAGAATTACTCCGATGAGCAGGAGGCACACCACCGTATAAACCGCGACCAGAAAGTAATACAGCATCACTGTACGCCTGAGCCAATGCCGTCAGAGACGGCAAACCCAGACTATAGCACAGGCTACGGGTCGAGTGCGTCCCGTGAATCAGCGTGCAGCGACAGACGCGACGCCCGGAACTCCACGTCGAACGGCGACAGCCGCCGCCCCAGCGTGCCCGGCTGATAGCCCATCTCCTTCAGGCACCGCTCGGCGAAGACCGTACCCGTGATGTAGGCACTCTGCTGTGCGTCCGTGGTGATCAGCAGGGGACGACCCTCAGGAAACCCATGGCGCAGCACCAGCCGCGAGGCATTACGCAGGTTCGTGGTGGTGTGCCGCGCGTGCGGGTCGATCAGCACCGCCTCTGGCGGTACGCCGAAGCGCTCCACGAGGGCCCGCTTCATCTCGAGTGCCTCGTTGTGCGGCGTCTGATTCGGGTGCACATACCCGCCCGACACAATCAGGAACGGGGCCTGGCCGGCGTGATACCGCTGGGCCGCCAGTTCCGTCCGCAGCAGTCCCGCCGGCGACAGCGGCGTCTCGACCCGGTCCGAGCCCGCACCAGGGACGATGATGGCGGCGTAAGGGTAGCGGGCCCAGTCTACTGAGGCCACGTGCATCGCGGCCCGCTGATTCTCGCCGAGGTGCAGCGGCTCGAACCGCCCGGCCTCGTCGCGCCGGTTGATGGCCAGCAGCCGACGGGCGACCGCCAGCGACGGACCGAACACACTCGCATGCCCCCCGGCCCCGCCCTCGTCACTGGCCACCTGCACAGCCAGCATCACGGCGTTGCGGTAGGCCACCGAGTCAGCCGGATAAGTCACGGCATCGATCGCCGGATACAGTGGCGCCTTGCCGAGCCCATAGACATCCAGCAGCCGGTTCACGCCCGCCGCACTCTCGCGCCACGTCTCAGCCACCAGCGCCTCGTCCGTCAGGCCGGCATGCCGCTCGGCCATGCCACTGCGGCGCAGCTGCCCGGCCACCTGGGCCATGGGCGGTGCCGTACGCACGGCCGCCGATAGTGCACGAGCCGCGGTGTCGATGTCGGAAGGGGTCCACCGCACGCGATCGAGCAGGCACGGCACGTCGTTGGCGCACGCGGCGACAGCGCCTCGGAGGGCGGCGACGCGCTGACGCAGCATCGCCGAGAGTTCCGGCTGTGCGGCAAGGGCCGCCTGGGCCTCGGCGCTGCGCGCAATCAGCTCGAAGAGGTAGAAGTTCTTGCCAACCACGGCATCGGCAAACACCAAGGGCGCTGGCCGGTCACCGGCCGCCTGGGCACCGGGACGCGCCGTCCCGCGCTGCGCCACCGGTCCGTCCGGGCGCCGGGGAGCCACCGCAGGCACGTGCGCCGGTGCGCTACCCGTCTGGGGGTCGTATCCCGGATGCGCCGGCACGATCGGGTTGCCCGCCGGATCATTCTGCGGAGGCTCGCCGCTGCGCACCCATGCGGTGTGCGCGAGGTCGCGCAGCAGTTCGGCCCCGCGGGCCACCTGCCGGATGACCAGCGCCCGCGCCTGCGCATGCGCCGGATCCTTGAGGGCTCCCTGCTGGTCGAGCTGATACACCTGCTCGGTAAACGTCCCCGCGTCATCGAGATGCGCCAGGATCGCGCGGAACGGGTCGTCGAGCACCCGCGCCGGCCTGACATCGGCCTGAAAGTCCCGGCCCTCGAGGCCCATCATGTCCACGTACTGCGTTTCAAACAGCCCATGCACCCGCGGGTTGGTGGTGTATTGCTTGGGATTGGCCCCCTGCCAGCCGTCGTGATGAACGGTGTCGTGCAGCGGCTGCGCTCCGTCGCCCGTATAGTGCCCCGTCCACCCCATGTAGAACGCGATCTCGCGCTCGACAAACTGGGTGTCGAGGCCGCGCTGGCGCTCGTCGCGATAGCGCCGCATCCCTGTGAGCATCCGTTCATAACCCTCAACGGCGGCATAGGGCATGGTTCCTGTCCACCGCACGTTGGTCAGGCTGGCCGCCGGGTCACCCGCGGCCGCCAGGCGGCGCTGCTCGTCGTAGAGGCGCAGCACAAAACCGTAGCGCGACCGCGGAATCTCCGTCATGAAGGAGAACTGCTCCTTGAACCAGCCGTGATTGGGGTCCTCCAGCATCTTCAGGAACGGCTCTGACGGCCGGCGCCACGTGTCGGGTATCGTCGACAGGTAGGCGATCCAGTCTTCATGCGCCCGCAGGAACACCGGGCCCTCGTCCGGAATGGTCCGGACGGCGACCCGGTTGATCCAGGTATGCGCCCGCATACCCCAGGCCGTGAGCATATCGGCGCTCGCGGCCAGCAGGGCCAGCGTCGCCAGCAGCGTGAGTGTGGTGCGGCGGGTCGGCATCAGCGTGCTCCTCTCAGAACTGCAGGCGTCCGCCGAACTGCACGTAGCGGCCTGGACGTGTTCCAGTGATGCGGCCGAAATCGGCCGCGCCATCGCGGTTGACGACAGCACCCGTGCAGCCGGCGATGCTGCACGAGGCGTTCAGCCGGTTCAGCACGTTTTCCGATTCGATCATCAGGTCGAGGCTCGCGCGGCTGCCAAGCGGAACGCGGCGGCTGAGCCGGAAGTCGACCTGGAAGTAATCCGGGCCGTTGAAGGAGTTCCGGTCACGGAACAGCACACGGTCGTTGAGCACGAGGTCGTTGTTGAGGTCAGCCCCGGCCACGCCGTTCACCGGGAAGCCGCTGTTGTAGAAGCCCACCGTCGAAAACTGGAAGCCACTGAGCCAGCGCAGTGCGGGCCGTGCCAGGTCCGGGGTCCACGACGCCTGGCCATTCGCCGAATGCCGCAGGTCGCCGGGGCTGCGACCGAAGTCACGCTCGGGATTGCTCGGGTCGGTCAACGCCCCGCCTTCCATGTCACCGAGGCTGTTGGCCTTCGCGTAGCTGTAGTTGGCGCTGAGCTGCAGGCCGCCAGTGAGACGCTGGCGGACACCCACGTCGAGGCCGTCATATTCGCCACGCCCGAGGCTTTCCACGAGGTTGATCGCGCGGAACCGTGTGTCGGGACGTCCTGCCGATCCGCTATAGACAGGTCGACCATCGTCAAGCGTACGGGTCACAGGGCCGAGGTTGACATCGCGCGAGTACGGCGCATCCTTGTGCCGCCACCGGCTGTAGCCCACCGACAGCAGCAGGCCATCGGTCATCTGGCGTTCGACCACCAGGCTGGCCTGGTCGGCATACATGGTTTCGAACTCGGGCGCGAACACCGTGATGCTCGGCGGCGTC
>JBIIDF010000297.1:0-3861 GCA_044238535.1 Vicinamibacterales bacterium | reverse complement strand
CGACAGCGAGCGATGGTTCGCTACTCCAACAATCAGTCCAACTTTGCCTGACATGCGTTCGGTCACGTGCAACTCCTGCGCTGCCGCCGTGGGCAGTATGTGTGGTGTCCTGCTGGGGGACCCGGATCAGCCCTGCGCGGGCGACTTCTTCCGCCGGCGACGCCGGCGCCGGCCGTGCCCCCCGCCGGGGTGACCTCCCTCGCCAGACGAGGCCGCGCCCTGTTGCGGCGGCGCGACGGGGCCGCGCCCCTGCGACTGACTGAAATCACGGCTGCTGCGCATCGGCCCCTCGAACCCGGGCCCGGGCCGACCGCCGAATCGGCGATGACGCGACCCTCTCGGCGGCGGGGGCTGGTGCATCGTGAACTCTGGAATCACCCTCGTCGTCGCCACCTGCCCTTCGTGCCTGGGCAGCTGCGCCCTGAGCAGGGTCCGGCGGAAGGGGCGGTCGTCTGACGCAGCGTCCGGGGCTGGTGGCTCTGCCTGTGGTGTCGAGGGGGACTGAGAAGGGGGGGCGACGGCCTGCGTGACAGGAGCCGGATCTGGGGGACTCGCTGCCGGCGCAGCACTGGGGCTGCGCGGGGGGGCGACGGTCGGCACGGGAGCCGGTGGCACCACCGCCAGCGGTGGGGGGCCGGCATCCGGGGCCTCCTGAGCCGTCGGTGGTGCAGGACGCGACGGCGGCCCAGGCACGCGCCCGGCGGGCACCTCGATGCCCTCGAGCACCTGCGCGTAGAGGGCGGCGGTCGCCGGGGCCTTGGTTCGCCGCACGACCGGTGCCCGGCCGTGCCGGTACTCGTGTTCCACATCACAGGCCACGCAGCGTGTGCGTTCGACGGTGCCCTCGACGAGGGCAACCACTGCGTGCTCGGTCACTCTGCGCTCGCGTGGACAGTAATCGTCCAGCGCGTCGCCCGCCCGGTATTGGCGTGACTGCATCCGTTACTCCCGAACTCAGTTCCTCTAGAACACACGACCCGTGACGAGCACTCGGCGAAGGGGGGAACGCTCAGGCCGCACCGCGCAACAGCGGGGCCTCGGGTATCGGGCCGAGTGTAACAGAGGCCTGTCGGCAGGGGCAACCGGCCTGCGCGCGGTCACGCACAGGCCGTCAGCCACGCCTGCAATGCCGCCACATGCGCGGCGACCGCGTCGGGGTGCGTCGATTGCGGCGTCCGGCGGGCCCGCACGGATGCGGCCGCGGTCACCCGGGCCTTCACATCGTCGGCAAACAGCGGACTGAACGCCTGCCATTCGGCGAGCGACAACGCCTCGATCTCACGTCCGTCGAGGAGCAACTGCCGCACCATGGCTCCCACGACTTCGTGCGCCTGCCGGAATGGTAGGCCGCGCGATACCAGATAGTCGGCCACGTCGGTGGCCAGCAGCAGGCCCGAGGCCGCACGCCCGGTGCGGGCCGGATGCAGGGTGAGCCTCCGCAGCACGGCGGCCGTGGCCACCGCCGACACCGCGAGCGTGTCTTCGGCATCGAACACCGGCTCTTTGTCTTCCTGCAGGTCCTTGTTGTAGCCGGTCGGGAGTCCCTTCATCGTGACGAGCAGTCCGGTCAGGTGGCCAATCGCGCGGCCGGCCTTCCCTCGCACTAGCTCGAGCGGGTCCGGGTTTTTCTTCTGCGGCATCATGCTGCTGCCGGTGGCCGAGGCGTCCGCGAGCTCGAAGAAGCCGAATTCCTCGCTGGTAAACAGGATCACGTCCTCGGCGATGCGCGACAGGTGCACCATGGCGAGGCTGACCGCATAGAGGAACGTGGCCGCGAAGTCGCGGTCCGATGAGGCATCCATACTGTTGGGCACCACACGACTGAACCCGAGGCGCTCGGCCAGCCGCGCCGTGTCGACGGGATACCCGGTCCCGGCAATGGCTCCCGAGCCGAGCGGCAGGGCATCGGCTTCGTGGCGGGCCTGCTCCAGGCGTTCGTGGTCGCGACGCAGTGCGGCGGCATGACTCAGCAGGTAATGCGACACCAGCACGGGCATGGCCCGTCGCATGTGCGTGTAGGACGGCATCAGGGCATCGCCCGCCTGGTGGGCCTGTGCCACGAGGGCGGCGATGACCTCGCGGAGCCGGGCCTGCAGTGCCGGAATGCGTCGGCGCAGATAGAGGCGCAGGTCGACAGAGACCTGCTCGTTCCGCGAGCGGCCCGTATGCAGTCGCCGGCCGGCATCGCCGATGCGGGCCACCAGCTGGCGCTCGACAAAACTGTGCACATCCTCGTCGGGGCCGTCGACCCACGACGGGTCGCGGCGTCCCTGTTCGAGGATCGCGTGCAACGCGTTCGTGATCGCTGCGGCATCGGCCGCCGACAGGATGCCGGCGTCGGCCAGGGCAGCCGCCCAAGCCAGGCTGCCCGTGACATCGTCTTCGAAGAGCCGGCGGTCGAAGCGGAATGACAGGCCGAAATCAAACGCCTCCGGATCGGGGGCGGCATCAAAACGTCCAGACCAGAGGTGCTGTGTCATGGGAAACGCGTGTCCTTCGTCTGACGATCAGGGATGAGGCGTCCGGGATTCTGGCGTGATCGCCCCATCGTCGACCCGGAACGTGACCGTGCCGGTGCGCGCGCCGGCCGGGTCGGTGGCGGCCAGCTGCTGCCATGCCACTGTGAGCACGGGCACGACCTGGTCGGCTCCGACCAGCACTTCCAGTGTTTCGAACCACTCCCGCACGGACAGGGGGACCCCGTTGAGTGTGGTGGGCTGCGCGGCCTCGAACGCCAGCGCCAGCACACACGCCGCCGCCGGTGTGGCGGGACGCGGCAGCGCCACCACGTGCATGGCAGGGTCGTGGGCGTGAATGGCGTGCGCGAGTGCACGCCCGGCGGCGCCGCGGGCGCCATGCGCGATGACCGTCGCCTGCTCGAGCCGTGCCACCCGGACGAGAGCCTCGGCCAGCAGCGGTGCTGCATGCACCACGGGCACAGGCCAGGGATCCTGTCCCTGCAGCGCCAGGGGCCAGGCCACCTGCGCGGCATACGCATCAGCGACGTCGATGAGGTGGCACTGCTGCGCCCCGGCTCCGCGGGCCTGTGCCGCCCAGGCCTCGAGCGGATCATCGGCGCGGAATCCGCACGCCACGGCCACAATCTGCGGGGCCGACTGCGACCGGAGGTCCGCCAGGGCGCGGGCCGACGCACGTCCCCCGGACCACGCCAGCACGGTCGGACCGGTCACGCCGACTCCCGGGGGTCGGCCAGATGCTCGAGGCGCTGCACGAGCGACTTCGCCTGGCGGGGGCCGCGCGCAATGACCAGAATGGTATCGTCGCCCGCCAGCGTCCCGACGACACCGGGCAGTCGCGCCCGGTCGACGGCCAGGCCGAGCAGGGGGGCCTGGCCGGGCCCGGTCCGCATCACCACAAGCTGCTGCACCGCCTCGACCGACGACAGGTATTCGGCCAGAGCCCGCCCGAGGGTGATCAGGGCCGTGGAGGCGGGCGCATTCTCGGGGCCGCCCGTCTGATATGCCCCATCGGCCGCGCGCTTCACCAGGCCCAACGCCTTGATGTCGCGCGACAACGTGGCCTGCGTGACGTCGAAGCCCCGGGTGGCGAGCCGCTGCCGAAGCTGTTCCTGGCTGCGGATGGCTTCACGCTCGACCAGCGAACGGATGACGGCGAGGCGGCGTTGTTTCATGGATATGCAGTCTCTTGAATCAGTATACAGATGCACCCGCGCACGTTACACGGAATTTGTTGACACCGGCGAACGCGCGGTGAATATTATTCCTTTCCCATGTCCACCTCTACCCCCTCCATCAGAGTCGGACTCGCCGGTGCCACCGGCTATGCGGGCCAGGAGATCATCCGGCGGCTGGCGCGCCATCCGCACTTTGTGCTGTCGCA
>JBIIDF010000296.1:0-3865 GCA_044238535.1 Vicinamibacterales bacterium | reverse complement strand
CAGCGGGTCCGGCCGCTGGTGACACGACGGAGAAACGTCACGGCCCCGATTGTAACGTGACGCCGCGGGCCGGGTGATACCTTGAAGGCGCCCCATGCCTGCGCCTACCCTGTTCCTGATCGACGGCAGCAATCAGATGTACCGGGCGTACCACGCCATCCGTGGCCTGACGGGTCCTGATGGCCGGTCGACCAATGCCGTCTACGGCTTTGTGCAGATGCTGCGCAAGCTGATTGCCGACCATCGCCCGACGCACATCGCCGCCTCGTTCGATGGACCCGAGGCCACGTTCCGGTCACAGCTGTCGGCCGACTACAAGGCACACCGGGCGCCGATGCCCGATGACCTCGTGGAGCAGCAGCCCTGGATTCACGAGGCCTGCGAGGCACTGGGCGTGCCCATCCTGAATGTCGACGGCTTCGAAGCGGATGATGTGCTGGGCACGCTAGCCCGGAAGGCGGCTGCTGCGGGCTTTGAGGTGGCCCTGGTCACGGGCGACAAGGACTTCTTCCAGCTGGTGGGCGGCCCCGTGAGGGTGTTCAATCCGAAAGACGAGGGCACCTGGTACGACGAGGCCGGCGTGACAGCCAAGTTCGGGGTGCCTCCATCGCAGGTGATCGACGTGCTGTCGCTGATGGGCGATGCGGTGGACAACGTCAAGGGCGTGCCCGGAATCGGGGAGAAAGGGGCACGTGACCTCATCACCACGTTCGGCTCGCTCGATGCGCTGCTGGCACGGGCCGACGAGGTGCCGCAGAAGAAATATCGCGAGGCCCTGAAGGCGCACGCGGACGAGGCGAGACACAGCCGCGAACTGGTGACGATTCACTCGGCCGTGGACGTGCCGTTTGACGAGGCGCAGCTGCGCTACGCGGGGCCGCAGGCCGACCGCTGCTACACACTGTTTTCGTCACTGGGCTTCCGCACACTGACCACGGAGTTTGCGCCGACGGCCGCCACGGTGGCCCGGTCGTACGAGGTCGTGGGCGACCTCGCGCACCTGGGCCGGGTAGCCGCCGCTCTCATCGCGGCGGAGCGAGTGGCGCTGCACCTGATCACCGATGGACAGGCCCCCATGCGGGCACGGCTCATCGGCATATCGCTGTCGACGAGGGCGCATCAGGCCTGGTATGTGCCGCTCGGGCACATCGGGTTCATGGGCGACGGCTCACTCGATCCGGCCGAGGCGCTGCCACTGCTGGCCCCGGTGCTCGCGCATGCGGGGTGCCTGAAGGTCGGCCACGATCTCAAGTCGATGATCGTGGTGCTGGCGCGCCACGGCATTGCGCTGCGGGGCCTCGGCCTGGACACGATGGTGGCCGCGTATGTCCTCGATGCGACGCGTTCGAGTCAGGACCTCGAGCCGCTGGCCCTCGAGCATCTGGGCTACCGGGCCCAGACCGACGAGGACGTGCGCGGACGCGGGGCGCGCGCCCGGGCCTTCAGCGACCTCGGCGCTGACGAGGTGCTGGTGTGTGCGGGTGAGCGTGCGGACCTTGCCCTCCAGCTGGCGGATCGCTTCCGTGACGTGCTCGACCGTGAAGGCCTGGCAGCCGTCTACGACACACTCGAGCAGCCACTGATTCCCATCCTGGCCCGTCTCGAGCAGGCCGGCGTGCGGGTCGACACTGCAGCCCTGGGGCAGCTGAGCACCCGGCTCGAACTGGCGATGGAACAGCAGGCGGCGGAGATCTACGGCCTGGCCGGGTCGACGTTCAACATCAACTCGCCGAAGCAACTGGCCGACATTCTGTTCGACACCCTGCAGCTGCCGGTGATCAAGCGCACCGGCACGACGCGCACGCCCTCGACGGCGGTCGAGGTGCTCGAGACCCTGTCGGAGATGCACGAGCTGCCGCGCCTGATTCTCGAGTGGCGCAGCCTGGCGAAACTGAAGGGCACCTACATCGATGCGCTGCCGCAGCTGGTGCACCCCGACACCGGCCGCGTACACACGCAGTTCAACCAGGCGGTGGCGGCCACGGGTCGGCTGAGCAGCAGTGACCCCAATCTGCAGAACATTCCGATTCGCACGGCGTTGGGTCGCGAGATTCGACAGGCGTTCATCACCGACCCGGGGTGGCGACTGGTGTCGGCTGACTATTCGCAGATCGAGCTGCGTGTGCTGGCCCACCTCTCGGGTGACGAGACCCTGACTGCGGCGTTCGTGCGGGGCGACGACATTCACGACCGCACAGCGCGGCAGGTGTTCGGCGAGGCGCACGGCCTCGACGCCCACGAGCTCCGCCGCCGCGCGAAGATCATCAACTATGGCCTGCTGTACGGAAAGACGGCCTTCACGCTGGCGCGCGATATCGGCGTGAGTCAGCCGGTGGCCCAGCAGTTCATCGATGCGTATTTTGCAGGGTTGCCCCGGGTGCGGACGTTCATCGATGCCACCATCGAGGAAGCCCGCCGAACGGGCGTGGTCAGCACCTTGTTCGGCCGGCGCCGGGCCGTGCCCGACGTGAACAGCCGCAACGGGCAGGTGCGTGCGGCCGCCGAGCGCATGGCGGTGAACATGCCCATCCAGGGGACCGCCGCCGACATTCTCAAGTATGCGATGGTGGCCATCGATCGCGTGCTGGCAGCGCGGCGCGGCCAGGCGCGGATGATTCTGACCGTACACGATGAACTGGTCTGCGAGTGCCCGGCCGAGGAGGCCGATGAGGTGCAGGCCCTGATGCGCGCGCAGATGTCAGGGGCGGCCCACCTGTCGGTGCCGCTCGACGTGGACGTGGGTGTCGGCAGCAACTGGAAGGATGCGAAGCCCTAGCGCCAGCGTTGCCGAACCAGCGTCCACTCGGCGAGCCACTGCGACGTGGCGGCGGTCACATCGCCGGACGGGCGCGCCGCTGCGAGGTCGGGAATGATGGCGTCGAGCACGAGCCTGTCCAGGTCGGCCCGCAGCGATGCCGCCGCGAGCCCCGTCAGCGGGGCGCGTACCCACCCGGCCACGGCCGCATCCCAGGCCCGCTCGGCGTCACCGGCGCCCCTGAGGGCTGCCGCCACCCAGTAGGCCGGAGCCGCAGCGGTTGGATGCGACGTCAGTTCCTGCCGCATGCGACTGACGAGGTCGCGGAATCGTTCGCGACGCACCTCGGACGGCTGTCCTTCGACCTGACGTGCGACGGCGCTGCCCCACCAGTCGATCATCGCCGCGCCCAGGGCCGGGTCGACCGACCAGGCCTCGGCCGTGGCACTGGCAAACACATCGGCGGCTGCACCCAGATTGTTTTCGAAGAACAGGGCCTGACCCAGCCCGAACAGATAGTCGACGCGCACGCGGACAGGCAGCCCTGCGGCCTGCACCGACGACAACACCGCGCGTGCAGCCACCAGGTCGGTCGGATCACCGGCATCCCGATACCGCTCGAGGTGCGCGCGGCCCAGCACCACGCCGGCCGCCTGGCGAAGACCGGGGAGCCCCTGCGCCTGCGTGGCGACGTCGATGGCCTCGGCATAGCGGCCGTCGTTGTAGAGCTGGTGGGCGCGGTTCAGGTCCTGTCCCTCCGCCGACGCGCCGGACAGCAGCAGCACCGCTGCCGCCACCATTCCCGAGAACACGCCACGACCGCCCATACCCGCAGTATCTTACGACCGCCCGTATTCTCTGGGTAGACGCCCGTGTAAACACATAAAAACAATGATTTTCTGTTGTTTGCACTAATCGAGAGGCCCGGGAAGACCGCCCGGGCCGCCTTGCTCCCCGCGCTACAATGCAGGCCCATGGTTGAGCCCGTGATCGTGCCCCGCGAGGCGCACGTGATTTCCCGGAGCCTGATAGATCCGGACGCCCTGAAGGTGCTGTACCGGCTCCGTGACTTCAATTACACGGCCTATCTCGTCGGCGGCGGCGTGCGCG
>JBIIDF010000295.1:0-3867 GCA_044238535.1 Vicinamibacterales bacterium | reverse complement strand
CGACGGTCTGCCATCCGCAGGGCGTCGTAGGCGACACGCACGTCTTCGCCGACCGCCGCCGCCATGTCGACAAAGCGCGTCTGCTCGCGCTGCTGCAGCGTCACCAGCACATGCTCGACCTGCCAGCCGTCACTGTGCTCCCGCAGGCGCACCAGCAGCTTGCCGTCAGGCCCTTCCCCCCGGAGTCGCCCCATGCGGCAGCTCGCGGCCAGCGCAGCGCCCAGCGTCTGCGCAAGGAAATGCTCAGGCGGCAGCCAGCCCACCTTCGCGTCATAGCCCGCCCAGCCCACCGCGATGCACTGGTCATTGACGCGGTCGGTCCAGGTGCGCGGATCACATTGTTCCTGACACACGACGTCGGTCACCAGATAGCGCGTCGCATCAATCGCGCTGCCCGGCACATAGCCCACCTCGAGCCCGACCTGACGCACGATCTCTGGCAGCGTGCGTGCCAGCGGCGTGCGCGTGACGATCCCGCCGGTGAGGAAGATCTGGTCGGACCACGCGCTCACTTCAACCTGGCAATAGGCACGCGGGTCGGCCTCGTAGCACGCCCGCACAATCGCGTCGGCCACCTGATCGCAGAAGCGATCGGGATGCCCCGGCAAGACCACTTCACTCATCCGAATCATGACGGCACCTTTCCCAACTGCGTATAGGGAAGCCCGGTCCGCGCGATGGCGGCCGTGGAGCCGTCGCGGGTTACCAGCACATGCAACCGTGTGCGGCCGATGGCCCGCACCTGCGACCGCCTCAGGTCTTCGATGAAGCCGTCGGTAATCACCACAGCTGCTCTCGGTTGCCGCTGTGCCACATGGTCCAGCACGCAGGCCAGTGCGGTGCCGCCGGTCGTCGGCACCTCGAGCCGCCGCCCGACCACCCGTGCCGGCTGCACGAACGTGCTGAAGGCCCAGAGCGGCCGGCTCACCAGATGCCCCAGCTGACCGAGCAGCGCCACCAGATGGGGAAGCTCGTCATTCATCGAGCCACTGGCGTCGAGGTAGACCATGGCCCGGCCCACGGGCGTCGTCGCACTCGATGGCCACGCCGCCTCGGGCATGAGCGGACTCCACAGTGCCTTGAGTGCCGCGCGACGGTCTGAGGGCGACAGCAGGGGCAGCAGCGCCATCCGTTCGCTGCGACCGCCCGCCGGGTCGATCTCCGGCTGCAGGTGTCGGCGCAGCACCTGTGCCGTCGCACGCCGCCAGCGACGGAGTGCCAGTGCGCTGGGCGTGATCACCTCGCGCATCGGCGCGGCGCCTGCGCCAGCGACCGGTGCCGGCGAGCGGAAGATACGCGTCGAGGCCAGTGACCGACGCGACTGCGCCACGGCCTCGGCGAGCGCCGACGTCGCCGCTGCGCCCTGTGCGGGGGACGAGTGTTCGTGATTCCCGAGCAGCCGGGGCGGGGTGCGCGGGGCCGTGAGGTCTTCGGCAATCCCGAGGATGTCCTCGGCGACGAGATCGCCCTCATACAAAGCCAGCCACAGCTTCACCAGGCGGCGCTCGAGCGAACGGGCTGGGGGCAGGCGCCACCAGGGCATGACACCGTCTTCGTCGGCCTCCGTGGGTCGGCGCAGCAACCGGCAGACGCCCGTGGCATCGGCGTAATAGCGGCTCATGAACGCGCTGGCAGCCTCGCCCATCGTGCGATGGATGATGGCGTTGATCACGGCATCGGTCGCGATGTTGTCCTGCAGGGTGACGGGCGTGCGCTGCTCGGTATGCCGCAGCAGCACATGCAGGAACTCGTGCATGATGACGGCGCGCACCTCGGCATCGCCACGGCAGTGCTGTGTGATGAAGGTCAGGTTCACCTTGAGCACGGGCCGGTGTTCGCACGTCACAGCCAGCGTCTCGACGCGATCTGTGAACTCCACGTCCAGCAGTTTCAGTACCGCGCGTGCCGCCAGCGGATTGTCCGTGATGAGCTCTCGGTAGATGGCGAGGAACTCCTGACGCGTCATGCGTAGAACCCTCCGCCGTCGTAGAGCACCAGCGCCCTCGACAGGCTCGTGCGTGTCCACAGCACCGGCCGTCGAGGGTCGTAGTAGGTCGACGTGCACAGGCCGAGAATGAGTGCCAGATACAGGCCCTCGGTCCCCCCGAGGGTCGCCGCATCCACAGGCACCGGGACCCGATCGGGCTGGCAGATGCACGGCGTCGCCGGCAACGGAATGTGCGCCTGCGCGTCACGCTCGTCTGTCCACCCGCATGCCGACATCCACTGCGAGACCCAGGCCAGCGGCGAGCGCCCCCCATAGGACACTGACACCCGCAGGACCCGAGGACACCGGATCGGTCCCTTGTCATCTCCCAGCACCGTCGCGCGCACCACCTCCGAACGGCTGCGGCTGCTCGGTCCGCCGGTGTTGCAGTCGTACAGCCACTGAGGCAGGCCCGCAGTGCCCGCCCCCTCAGCGTGCCCCTGCAGGGCGGCGTTCACAGGGCCTCCCCGGTGCGGAACACCCCGATGCAGCGGTGCAGTTCGGCCTCTCCACCTGACGCATCCCCGACCTCGAGCGACTGCACGGCGCAGTGAAAGAGCCACTGCTGCGCACGCTTGCGTCTGGTACCGTCGAGTCGCCCCAGCACCTGCGCAAACTCGGCCAGCCGCGGGTGCGACCGCTGAGGACGTCCCGGTGCCTCGGACCAGCGCACCACACCATCCACATCGAGCACGGGCTGCGCGACGCGACCCAGGTCGTGCACCGCTTCAGCACCAATCGGCAGTCGGCCCTCGACCGCGGCCGGAAACGCGGCGAGCGCGAACGCGGCAGCACGCGCCGGCGTCTCGGTCGCCAGAATCTGCTCCACCGCCAGTGTGCCCATGTCAGGGTCGGGAGCTTGCAGCAGCAGCCGCGCTTTGCCATCGAGGGTGATCTCGTGCTGCACCCGGTGCAGCCAGCGGTCGCGGCCCGTCAGCACGGCAGAGCCCCACGCGGCCTGATGCGCTCCGAGAATCCGCTCGGAGGGCACCTGTTCCCCCCAGGCGGGCTGCGGCAGGCTGCACGTCAGGACCTGCAAGGCCACCGTGGCCGCTTCCTGCGGCAGCGGGCGCAACTGTCGGCCAAAGCGCACGATGAGTGCCGCCAGCAGCGTCCGCGCGAGCAGTCGCGCCCGACGCGGTGACACGCGCACTCCCGCGGACGTCAGCACCGTGGTGACCTCTTCGGCATAGCCGATGATCGAGTCGGGGCACTGCTCCACTTCTTCCCGGAAGATCGCCTGCCACTCCGCCACCAGTGCACGCAGTGCGCCGCCATCGTCGGCCACACGGCCCTCGCCCGCCGGATCGGCCACCGCACGCCGGTCGGCCTCGCCCAGATCGGTCCAGTCACCGACCGACACCAGCAGCGCAAAACGATCGGCGAGCGCGGGGTCGAGGGGTTCGACGCCGGCATAGCTGTCGACGGCCGTGTCATCGAGCACGCACGGATTCATCGCCGCCCAGCGATACCGCAGCGACGGCAGCGCCACACCCTGGATACGGCGTTCATGCACGAGCGAGAAGAGCCGGTTCTGGTGTTCGGGCTTGCAGCGGTTGATTTCGTCAATCAGCACCGACTCGGCCGACCACACCGTCGCCGGCGTTTCGAGAAAGCGCACGATCGTGCGCGCCTCGTCCGGATAGGGAAAGCCCACCAGGTCATCGAACGACAGCAGGCTCGCGTTGTAGTGGCGATGGTTGAGCTGCAGTGCCTCGCTGATGGAATTGAGCAGGAACGTCTTGCCCGTGCCGCTGCGGCCGATCAGCAGCAGCGGATCGCCGGTGACGAGGGCCGCGAGAATGACAGGTTCCTGGGCGCCGAAACCGTAGGCGCCAAGGCGTGGAAGTACAGACGTCGAGATGGAATCTGACACGATC
>JBIIDF010000293.1:0-3881 GCA_044238535.1 Vicinamibacterales bacterium | reverse complement strand
TCCCGCCGACTCGAGCCGACCGTCGCTGTTCGTACCGACGGACACGCACCAGCGGGGCCCCGTCGATGTCGGCGACCTGAATCTCGACCCACACCGGGCCGCGTGTGAGATAGCTGAGGCCACTGACCTCGCGGGCCGGTTGTCCGTCGCACTCGACCCGTCCCCTGGTCAGCAGTAGGCGACCGGAGGTCGACCATTCGGCCGTGCGGCTCGTGCGGCACGTCCCCTCTGTGGCATACGTGGTGCTGCCATCGGCAGCGACCTGGTCGGTGGTCATCGGCTCGCCGTTGAGCTGCATCTGCTGCGCAACCACCAGGGGGCGGTCGGCGGGCGAGAGGCACACACGCACGTCATCGCGCCGCTGATTCGGCGAGGGCAGGGCGCGTGAGGCGGCCGACTCCAGGTCGGGCAGCGATTCGGCCGTGTTTTCGTGCTGGAGTTCCCAGCACCCCAGGTAGCCATGCCATCGGCTGTCGGCCGTCTGGGCTCCAGTCAGGGCCGGCAGGGCGAGCAGGGCCAGCAGGGTGACACCTATGCGCATGTTCACATCCTCCTCATCTGCTAAAACACGACCCGCAGAACGACCAGGCCCGAGGTGCCGGTCAAGTCAATCGGATCGAAGCCCACGAAGTCATCGGACAGCCGGTCCGCGCCGAACCGATAACGCCCCTCGAGGCTGACCTGCAGCCATCGGGCCAGTCCGACGTGCGTGCCGGCCAGGACCTCGGAGGTGAGTGCGGTCCCGGTGGCAAAGAAGTAATCGGGAAAGACCTTGAGCGTCTGAAAGTCGACGAAGTCGCCCGACTGCTGCAGGTTCCAGCGGTTGAGGCCGACCGAGCCCCCGACGTAGGGCTGGACGCGCGAAGGGATGTAGGCATACGAGCCGACGCGCTCGCCGCGCGGCAGCAGATAGAGCCGCAGGCCCAGGCTCGAGAACGTCTGCCTCAGGGTGGTGTTTTGCTCGATGGGCAGCCCCTTGTTGTCGACAAACGTCCGATACTCCGAGTCGACGTCAGACCGGGCGGTGTCGACCGAGACGAACAGGTCCGCGCGCTCGGCCACACGCACCGCCAGGTCGCCCCCCACGAGGCGGGCACGGAAGTCGCGTGACTCGAGGGTGAGTTCGTCCTTGAAAAAGTCAAAGACGTCGCTCTGCTGCCGAGGCACGTCGAGGCCCACGTGGAACCCGAGTGAAAAACGCTGGGGGGTGAACAGAAAGTCAGGGTCCGTCTGGGCCGCTGCAGGCAGCGGGAGGGCACACAGGACGAGTGCCAGCCAGAGACGGGAGAGTCGCATGAGCCGAACCACCTGATTCGACTATAGTCGACAAATTGTGTCAGCCGATGTGGCAATTTCAGGAGCGCCGTTGTCCCCGGACGATGTGCGGAGGGTGGCGCAGTCACTCCGGGCCGAAGTAGCGCGCGTGGTGATTGGACAGGACGCGGTTGTTTCCGATGTGCTGACGACCATGCTCGCCGGCGGTCACTGCCTGCTGCGGGGGGTTCCGGGGCTGGCCAAAACACTGCTGGTCAAGACCCTCGCCGACGCGGTCGACCTCCGCTTCAGCCGCATTCAGTTCACCCCGGATCTGATGCCGTCCGACATCATCGGGGCCGAGGTGCTCGACGAGGACCGCAGCACCGGCCAACGGCATCTGCGGTTTCTGCCCGGTCCGATCTTTGCCAACATCCTCCTGGCCGACGAAATCAACCGCACGCCCCCACGCACACAGGCGGCGCTGCTCGAGGCCATGCAGGAGGGGCAGGTGACGGTGGGCGGTCACCGGCATCCACTCCCGCAGCCGCTGTTCGTGCTCGCCACCCAGAATCCCATCGAGCAGGAAGGGACCTACCCGTTGCCAGAGGCGCAGTTGGACCGGTTCATGACCAACGTGGTCATGTCCTATCCGTCCCTGGACGAGGAACGCACGATGCTGATGCAGACAACCGGGGGAAGCACCCCCACGGTTCACCGCGTCGCCGATGGGCCCACGCTTCAGCAGGCGCAGCGTCTCGTCCGTGACATCGTCGCGGCCACCAACATGGTCGAGGCCGTGGCCACGCTGGTGAGAGCCACCCGTCCGGGGGCGTCTTCGGACGCGCCTGCGTTCATTCGGGAGTGGGTTCGCTGGGGGGCGGGTCCACGGGCCGGTCAGGCCCTGCTGCTCCTGGCCAAGGCCCGGGCCGCCCTCGATGGACGGCCGGCGGTCAGTCTCGACGATGTGCGGGCGATGGCGCTGCCGGTGCTGAGACACCGCATGCTGCTCAACTTCCAGGCCGAGGCCGACGGTGTCGACGTCGACGGATTGGTCATCCGCCTGACCGAGACCGTGCTTCCCACGTAGCACGGCCATGTCGGGGATGGCGATGGGTGAAGTGCCACGACTGCCGCACGACCTGCTCTGGGTCGCGCGACACCTCGCGTCCATGTTGCGGCTGGGCTGGCATCGCAGCGCGCGCATTGGCGGCACGGCCGAGTTTACCCACCTGCGGGCATATCGGCCCGGCGACGATTTGACACACATCGACTGGAAGGCCAGCGCGCGCATCGACCGCGTGCTGACTAGAGTGTTCCGCATGACCGCAGCCAGCGAGGTTCTGATGGTGCTGGATGTGTCCCCCTCCATGGACTGGGGAAGCAAATTGCCGCTCCTGCGCACGACGGCCGCGGTGCTGGCGACGCTCGTCATTGAGCAGGGTGAGGCGGCTGGCTGGTTGATGGTCGAATCTGGCCTGCGGCGACGCCTGTTCCCCGTGCGTGGAGGGGCCCTTCATCTGACCGGCTTCGTCGCTGGCCTCACGCGGCTTGAGGCCACAGGCACGACAGATACGGCCACGCTGCTCGCCACGGCGGGTCACAGCCTCGCTCGACGATCGACACTCTTCGTGCTGTCGGACTTCTACGATGATGTGCGGATGGTACCGGTGATGAGACAGCTGACCGGGCAGGGACACGAGGTGGTGGCGGTCCACATTCTGACTCCGGAGGAACAGACGCTACCTGCGACGGGTGCGTCCGAATATGTCGACGCGGAGACGGACCAGCGGGTCAGTGTCGACCATCGTCGGGCGCGTGCAGCGGTGACGCAGCGTGTGGCCGCGTGGCGCGACGGGCTCGAACGCGACGTGCGCCGGTGGGGTGGCGACTATGTGCATGTCCGTTCCCTGTCCACGCTGACGCGTGACCTCGAGTTGTTCCTGCGGGTGCGCGAGGCACGGAGCTGACATGCGTCTGCTCGTCGGGAATCCTGCGGTGCTGTGGTGGATGCTGGGTGCGCTGGTCGCCGTCGCGTTGCACCTGCTGGCGCGGCCCCGGGCCGACGCTCGGGCGTGGCCGAGTGTGCGCTTTCTCGAAGCCACGCCGCTCTCGCTGCGCCGATGGGCGAGGCTCCGCGATCCGGCGTTGCTGGCGTCACGCGTTGCGGTGGTGTGCCTGGCCGCCCTGGCGTTTGCGGGACCGGTGGTGGTGACCCCCGGCCGTGAGCAGGCCGCTCGTCGTGAGACCGCGCGAGCCGTGGTGTCAGATGGCGGCGGTGACAGGGTCGACGAGGAACGTCGGGGCGTGGTGGCCAGCGAGATGTTCGTGCGCCCGTCGCTCCGCGATGCGGTCGACGAAGCAGCGCAGTGGCTCGCGGCCCAGACGGCGTATCGTCGCGAACTCGTGGTGGTCTCGGCGTTTCGACGGGGCCGCGTCGACGCGTCCACGTTTCATGCGCTCGCTACCGACGCCGGCGTGCGCCTCGTGCGAGTCAGCAGCGACCCGCCGGTGCGCGACCGCGAGCTGACGGTGGCGGTACGAGTGCCGGTGTCAGCCGCAAGCATGGAGGCCGCGGGGGCAGGACGTGCTGGCACTGGCATGAACCTCCCGAATGACGATGAGGA
>JBIIDF010000294.1:0-3881 GCA_044238535.1 Vicinamibacterales bacterium | reverse complement strand
CGCACGGGTTCGCGTCCGTCGTCGGGGCAGGGCGGGCCGCCCTGCGTCACTTCACAAAGAGCATCTCGCGATAGGTGGGCAGCGGATACAGTGCGTGCGGAATGAGCAGCTCGAGCTGGTCACCCACCTCGCGCAGCGCCACCATCGCCGGCACGATCTTGTCGCGCATGTAGCGGGCGTGCTTTTCGGCACTGGGGCTGTCGTGGTCAACCGCCGTCGACAGCGCCTCGGTCAGCGCCCGGAACCGGTCGACCAGTCCGACGAGGCGCGCCAGGTGCTTGCCGCCTTCCTTGCTGGCCACCCCGGCCTGCTTGGCGGCGGAGACACTCTCGGCCACGCGCGTCTGGTACTCGAGGGCGGCGGGCAGGATGTAGCGGTTCGCCATCAGGACCATCAGCTGCGCTTCGACATTGATGGTCTTGCTGTAGTTCTCGAGATTCACCTCGTAGCGGGCATGCAGTTCGCGCTCGCTGAGCACCTTGAACTTCTCGAACGTCCGCACGACGCCGGGCTTCACAATCTCGGGCAGGGCATCGACCGTGGTCTTCAGATTGAGCAGGCCGCGCGTGGCCGCTTCCTTCTGCCAGGCATCGGCGTAGCCGTTGCCGTTGAAGATGATGCGCTTGTGCGCCTTGACCGTCTTCTTCAGCAGGGCAGCGACCGCCTCGTTGAACGCGGCGGCGCCCCGGCGGCCGTCGAGCATCTTCTCGAGTTCGGTGGCCATCGCGTCGAGCGACTCGGCGACCGCGACGTTCAGGCAGGTGGACGGGAAGGCCACATTCTGCGTCGACCCGACGGCGCGGAACTCGAACTTGTTGCCGGTGAAGGCGAAGGGCGAGGTGCGGTTGCGGTCGCCGGCATCGCGCGGAAGCTTCGGCAGCACCGAGACCCCCATGTCGAGCAGGCCGCCCGACTTGGTGCTCTTGGCCCCGCCCTTTTCCACCTGCTCGAAGATGTCGGTGAGCATGTCGCCGAGGAACACCGAGAGGATGGCCGGCGGCGCTTCGTTCGCCCCGAGGCGATGGTCGTTGCCCGCGTGGGCCACGGCCATGCGGAGCAGGCCCTGGAACGTGTCGACCGCACGGATGACGGCCGTGCAGAAAAACAGGAACTGCATGTTGTCGTGCGGCGTGTCTCCCGGGTTGAGGAGGTTGTTGCCGTGGTCGTCGCTCATGCTCCAGTTCACGTGCTTGCCCGAGCCGTTGACGCCGGCAAAGGGCTTTTCGTGTACCAGGCAGGCCAGGCCGTAGCGCGGAGCCACGCGCTTCAGCGTTTCCATCGTCATCATCTGATGGTCGGTGGCGACGTTGGCGCTTTCGAAGATCGGGGCCAGCTCATACTGCGACGGCGCCACTTCGTTGTGGCGCGTCTTGATGGGCACACCCACGCGGTAGAGTTCGGCTTCCACCTCGGCCATGCAGGCCAGCACGCGTTCGGGAATCGAGCCGAAGTACTGATCTTCGAGTTCCTGCCCCTTCGGGGGACGGGCGCCGAACAGCGTGCGGCCCGCGTTGATGAGATCAGGACGGGCGAAGTAGAAGTTGTGGTCGATGAGGAAGTATTCCTGTTCGGGACCGCAGGTGGCCGTCACGCGCGAGGCGGTCGAGCCGAACAGGCGCAGCACACGCACGGCCTGGGTGGACAGCGCTTCCATCGAGCGCAGCAGCGGCGTCTTCTTATCGAGGGCCTCGCCGGTCCACGACACAAACGCCGTTGGGATGACCAGCGTGGCGTTGTTGCCGTTCATCAGAATCCAGGGCGGGCTGGTCGGGTCCCATGCCGTGTAGCCGCGGGCTTCGAAGGTCGAGCGCATACCCCCGGAGGGGAAGCTCGAGGCGTCGGGCTCGCCGCGCACGAGCTCCTTGCCACTGAACTCGGCGAGGGTGCGGCCGTCGCCTGTAGGGTTGTAGAAGCTGTCGTGCTTCTCGGCCGTGACGCCGGTCATCGGCTGGAACCAGTGCGTGAAGTGCGACGCGCCGTGCTCGAGCGCCCAGTCCTTCAGGGCGGTAGCGACGGCATCGGCCGTGGAGATATCGAGGGTCTTCCCGTGCGTGATGGTGTCGCGCAGCGAGCGGTAGACGGCCTTGGGCAGACGTGCCTGCTGCGTCTTGTCACTGAAGGCCAGTGTGCCGTAGGCCTCGCCGACCTTCAGCGCCGGACCCGTCTGGCGCAGTCCCTGCGTCGCCCACGTGTTGATCCCTGCCACGGCGTCTTTCAGAACTCCGGCTCCCATAGCGTGTCGGCTCCCTCTGCTCTGCGTGGCACCCTGCCGTGCCGGGCGACCTGCGCGGCGACATGGTGTCATCAAAAGTGTGACGATTATGCGCGAAGATGACTTCGTTCGGCAAGTTTCCGGGCCTAGAAATGAAAAACGGCCCTCCAGGTGTGTCGTTTTGTCCAAAAACCGCGATCACTGCGCCTTCGGTTACGCGGAGGCGGCTTCCGACGGCGTGGGCGGAAGGCCTGCGCGGTTTGTAAAATTCTGCGAATTTGGTCCGGGTGCAGGTAACGTAACTCGGTATGAACGCCCGTCCCTGGACCGCCATCTACCATGCGCAGACGGCCCCGGACCTGCCGCCGCGCCCTCATCCTCATCTGCCGGCCCTCATTCGCGAGTCGGCGGCCCGGTTCCGCTCGCGTGAGGCGTGTGCGCTGGGGCTGCCGAATGGCGTGCAGGGCGGGCTGCGCTTCGAGGAGGTCGACGCCCTCTCGGATGCATTCGCCGTGTATCTGCGCGACGTCGCCGGGTTTGCCCAGGGCGATCGGGTCGCGATTCAGATGCCCAACTGCCTCGCGTATCCGGTGGTGGTGTTCGGCGCCCTGAAAGCCGGCGTGGTGATGGTGAACACCAACCCCCTCTACACGGCCCCTGAGATGGCCAAGCAGTTTGTCGACAGCGGTGCCACGGGGCTGGTCACGATCGACCTGTTTGCCGACCGCGTCGCCGAGGTGCTGCCGGCCACCACCATCCGTCGTGTGGTGGTGGTCACGCTGAGCGACCTGCTGCCCACGGTGAAGCGGTGGCTGGTGTGGGGCGTCCAGAAATACGTGCGGCGGATGATCCCGGCGGTCACCTTTCCGCACGACACCTTCACGCACGCCGTGGCGCAGGGGCAGGAGCGTGTGGCTGCCGGTGCCGACGCCACCGCGTACGCCCGCACCCTGAATCACGACAGCCTTGCGGCCCTGCAGTACACCGGGGGCACCACCGGGGTGGCCAAGGGGGCGATGCTCACGCACGGGAATCTGCTGGCGAACATCGAGCAGTGCCTGCAGATGTGGCGGCCCTGGCTGCTGCCCGCCGGTGATGCGATTCTCACCGCGCTGCCGCTCTATCACATCTTCGCGTTCACGGCGAACCTCATGCTCTTCTGGGTCATCGGCGGCCGCAACGTCCTGTCTCCCAGCCCGCGCCCCCTCTCCAACCTGCGGGTGCTGCTCGAACGCGAGCGCTTCACGTGGTTCACGGGGGTCAACACGCTGTTTGCCGCACTGATGCACGAGCCCTGGTTCACCGCCCGGCGCGAGTGGGGCTTCACGGGGTCGGTCGCCGGGGGCATGGCGCTGGTCCCTGCCGTTGCGGACCGATGGGAACAGGTCACCCGCACCCCCATCTATCAGGGCTATGGCCTCACCGAAACCTCGCCGGTTGTCACCCTGCTGCCGTTCCATCGGGTCAAGCGCGGCTCCATCGGTGTGCCGGTGCCCGGCACCGATGTGCGGCTGGTCGACGATGAGGGGCGGGATGTGCCGGTGGGAACACCGGGTGAAGTGGTCGTCCGGGGCCCACAGGTGATGCAGGGCTACTGGGAAAAACCCGAGGAGACCGCGCAGGCCCTGCGTGACGGGTGGTTCCACACTGGCGACATCGCCCAGATGGA
>JBIIDF010000292.1:0-3899 GCA_044238535.1 Vicinamibacterales bacterium | reverse complement strand
ACCCTGATGAGGTGATTTCGTTCGGCGGGGGGTGGGTCAACCATGCGGCACCCGAGGAATTCCGTCAGGCGTACGTCGACATCGTCAGCGACCCGGCCGTATTTCATGCGAGTGGTGCCTACACCGCGACGCTCGGCGACTGGCGCTGTCGCGAACAGCTGGCGGCGTTTGAAGCCGAGTTGTTCGGCATGCGCGGCCTCGGTCCCGAACACATTGCGGTGGGCATGGGCAGCACGCAGATCACGCACGACCTGTTCCGCGCGCTGGTGAACCCGGGCGACACGGTGGTGCTGCTCGACCCCACCTACGCCAACTATGAAGGCCAGTTGCAGTTTGCGGCTCCCGGGGTGCGCATCGAGCGCCTGCGGGTGATCGATCCTGAAACGTGGGCTTACCTGCCCGAGACCGATCCCGAGGGGGTAAGGCAGGCCTTCGATGCGCTGATGGACCGTGTCCGCCCGCGGCTAGTACTGTTCGGCGCGCCCGACAACCCGACGAGCCAGATTGTGCCGCAGGCCCTGGCAGACCACATGCGGAGTCGCACCGCGGAGACCGGCGCGTGGCTCGCCATCGACTACGCCTACAAGTGCCAGTACTTCCAGCCGTGGCCGGCCTACTATGCGTGGTCGCCCTCCGAGCATCCGCACGTCATTGGCATCCACAGCAACTCGAAATGGGCGCGCGGACTTGGCCGCCGGCTCGGGTGGATTGAGGCGTCGGCCCCGGTGATTGAGGCCATGGAGCGCGTGCAGCAGTGCAGCATCCTCTGCCCCGACACCCTCGAGCAGATGGCCATGGCACGCTACCTGGCCGGGGCGATTCCCTCGGGTGCGCTGCGCCGCTACGTGGACGACACCAACCGGCTGTATGCCCGCGCCGCCGAGGTCACGCTGCAGGCCATCGACCGGTATCTCGGACGTCCCCGGCTGACGCCGCGCGGCGGGCTCTACACGGTGATGGATGTCGGGCGTGACGCCGACGCCTTCGTGCCCCATGCGCTGAAAACGACCGGTGTGCTTCTGGTGCCCGGCCGTGGATTTGGCCCGTCGATCGCCAACGGCGTGCGCGTGTCGTTCGGACCACTGGTGCACGACACCGCACGCATCGAGGAAGGCCTGCGCCGGCTGGCCGGGGCGATGTAGGGTCGCGGGGCCGAGGGGCCGGCATGCCCCGGGCGCGGGGGAACCCTCCGCACACGGGTCGGCGTCGTAACACGAGACCTATGGACGGCCGAGGCAGATCAAGACGACTCCTGTTAACCGTGGCCCTCACCGGAGGGCTGCTGGTGGCCGGCGCGGCGCTGGCCGTCCGCGAAATGTCCGCGACCACGCGGGTGCGCTCGGCGGGCGTCGACGGGTCGGCCTACGGATTTTCGGTGCCGGCCCTTGACGGGACCCCCACGCCCCTCTCGACCTACGAGGGAACGGTCAGCCTCATCGTCAATGTCGCCAGCGAGTGCGGCCTGGCCGGCCAGTATCAGGGCATCGAGTCGCTGCATCGCCGGTATAGGGACCGGGGCTTCACGGTGCTTGCGTTCCCGAGCAATGACTTCCTGCAGGAAACGCGCGACGAAGCGGGCATCGCGCAGATGTGCCAGATGCGGGGCTACACCTACCCCATGTTCGCGCGCACCCACGTGCGAGGAGGCGACCAGGTCCCCCTCTACCGGTTTCTCACCGCCGCGACCGGCGAGACGCCTCCCTGGAACTTCGGCAAGTATCTGATCGACCGCCAGGGCCGGCCGCTGGCCTACTTCGGGCCCTTTGTCGAACCCGATGACCCGGCGCTCATCCGCGCCATCGAATCGGCCCTCGATCCGTAACCTGGTGGCCCGGGGCCCACGCGAGCCGGCCCTGGCGTCCTTGCCCTCACCGCAGCGCTGCCTGTAACGTCTGTCGTCATGACTGTGCGGCTGCTCGTCCTGCTGTTCCTGTGCTGCCCGGTACTGGCCCTGGGCCAGACCGATTCACCTGCGGCCGGCGTGCCGCTCGAGGTCGCCGAGTTCCGCGCCGCACACCTGCGCGATGTGGCCTACGATCTCGCGCTCACCGTGCCGCGTGCCGCCAGCGAACCGGTGCGGGGCACGACGCGTATCCGCTTCGGATTACGTCACACCGGCGCTCCGCTCGTGGTCGACTTTGACACCACGCCGGGTGCCGTCGAGCGCCTGCAGGTCAACGGGACGGCCGTGACGCCGCAGGTCGTCAACGGCCACCTGATTCTGCCCGCCGCCCCGCTCCGTGACGGAGCGAACCTCGTCGAGATGACGTTCCGCGCCGGCGACGTGCCGCTCAACCGCAATGCCGACTTCCTGTATGCGCTGTTCGTACCCGCGCGAGCCCGGCAGGCCCTGCCGGTGTTCGACCAGCCCGACATCAAGGCGCGCTGGTCACTGCAGCTGACCTACCCGGAGGGCTGGCAGGCGGTGAGCAACGGGGCCGAGCTGCCGGACGCGCCTGGCACCGCACCGACGGCACCATCCGGCATGCGGACGATGAGATTTGCCGAGACGGCACCGCTGTCGACGTATCTCTTCTCGTTCGTGGTGGGCGACTTCACGGTCGAGGTGGCCGAGCGCAACGGACGCACATTCCGGATGTTCCACCGCGAGACCGATGCGGCCAAAGTGGCGCGGAACCGCGACGCCATCTTCGACCTGCACGCGCGGGCGCTGGCCTTCATGGAAGACTACACGGCGCTGCCCTACGCGTTCGGGAAGTTCGATTTCGTGCTGATTCCGGCGTTTCAGTTCGGGGGCATGGAACATGCCGGCAAGATTCTCTACAACGCCTCGGGCCTCATGCTCGACGAGTCGGCCACGCAGAACCAGCAGCTCGGGCGGGCCTCGGTCATCGCCCACGAAACCGCCCACATGTGGTTCGGCGACCTGGTGACGATGCGGTGGTTCAACGACGTGTGGATGAAGGAAGTCTTTGCCAATTTCATGGCGGCGAAGATCGTCAACCCGTCGTTTCCGCAGGTGAATCACCCCCTGCGATTCCTCCTGGCGCACTACCCGGCCGCCTACGAGGTCGATCGCACGGCGGGGGCCAATCCCATCCGGCAACCGCTGGACAATCTGCAGGAGGCGGGCAGCCTTTACGGCGCGATCATTTACCAGAAGGCCCCGGTGATGATGCGTCATCTCGAGGCCCTGCTGGGCGAGGCGTCGTTCCGCGACGGTCTGCGTGAATACCTGACGGCCCACCGGTTCGGCAATGCCACGTGGCCCGATCTCATCGAGGTGCTCGACCGCCGCACACCTGACGATCTGCAGGCCTGGAGCCGGGTGTGGGTCGAGGCCCCGGGCCGGCCGACACTGACGACGAGGCTCGACGTGCGTGACGGGCGGATTGCGCGGCTGGCCTTCGAGCAGGCCGACCCGCGGGGACGCGGCCTCCTCTGGCCGCAGCAGCTGCGCGTGGCCGTGAGCCTGCCCGATGGCGTGCGCATGGTGCCGGTGGCCATGCGTGGCGCATCGGTCGAGGTGACCGAGGCCGTGGGCTGGCCTGCGCCGCGCTGGGTGCTGCCCACCGGCGAGGGCTGGGCCTACGGCAATGTCGTGCTCGATGCGGCCTCGCGTGCGGCGCTGCTGGCCGAGCTCCCCGCGATCAGCGATCCGCTACTGCGTGGCGCGGCCTGGGTCACGCTGTGGGACGGCCTCCTCGAACGCGCGATCAGCCCTGCCGACTTCCTGAAGGCCGGCATGGCAGCCCTGCCGCGCGAAACGGACGAACAGCTGACGGCGCGGATCCTCGGCTACACACAGGGCGCCTGGTGGCGCTTCCTCGAACCCGACGCGCGCACGGCCCAGGCCCCGGCCCTCGAGGCCCTGCTGCGCGAGGGCCTGGCGCGCGCCTCGACGGCGGGCCAGAAGGCCTCGTGGTTCGGCGCGCTGC
>JBIIDF010000044.1:0-13698 GCA_044238535.1 Vicinamibacterales bacterium | reverse complement strand
GCGCCCTGTTCCACCAGTTTGAGAAACAGCACGCGACGAATCGGACCGGTGGAGGGACGACGGTCGAACACCGAGCGCCAGAGGGTCAGGATGGCGCAGGCCGGAATGCCCAGCCACCGGTCGGCGAGACGAATCGTACGCGCGTTCAACAGGATGGTCTCCCTGGGCCGTTGGCCGAACCACAGCCCTGCGCTCGCTCGCGGAACACGATTGAGGCGGCCTCGATTGTAGCAGTCACGCCACGTCCGGCGTGCCTGGGGTGGACGGGCCGTGGCCCACCACAGCCCCAGTGCCGCCGCCAGGTTCGACGCTTCCGTTTTGTTCGTCGCACGGCCAGTTCATTGGCGGCGCCACTTTTCTCGGGTATGGGCAACCTCCAGTCGTCTACTGTGCCGACCCGTGTCCATCAGGAAGGTTCATGGTCGACAGGCAGCGGGACGGCGTCTCCACCTCGGCATTCAAGCCATTCCAGACTCTTCACAGCGGCATAGAGCATGACGTATGGGGCGACACATTGTAGACTGCCTTGTCCCAATGCCCGAGTTTACGCAGCCCGCGGGCATGGCTGACCATCAGTAGCCCGTATTCATCGGCGGCAGGGCCGCAGTGACCGCGTCTTCGGCATGGAAAGGTCTAGATGAATCAGATGACGGACCCTCAGAATCAGGAAAACAACCCGATTGAACTATCGGTCGTCATGCCCTGCCTGAACGAAGCCGAGACTCTGGCAGCCTGCATACGCAAAGCCCGATCATCGATGCAACGGTGCGGCATCGCTGGCGAGATCATCATCGCCGATAACGGAAGCAGCGATGGCTCCCAGGCCATTGCCGTGTCGCAGGGTGCACGGGTGGTCGAGGTCAAGGCCAAGGGCTACGGCAGCGCCTTGATGGGAGGCATCGGGGCCGCGCGTGGCACGTACGTGATCATGGGCGACGCGGACGACAGTTACGATTTCACCAACCTCATGCCGTTTGTCGAGAAGTTGCGCGCCGGTAACCAGTTAGTCATGGGTAACCGGTTCCTCGGAGGGATCGAGCCGGGGGCGATGCCGCCGCTGCACCGGTATCTGGGTAATCCGGTCCTGACCTTCATTGGCAGGCTGTTCTTCGGCAGTTCGTGTGGTGATTTTCACTGCGGATTGCGAGGATTCAGTCGCGATGCGATTCTCTCGCTCGACCTGCAGACCACGGGCATGGAGTTCGCCAGTGAAATGGTCGTCAAGGCAACCCTTCGCGGGCTGACAATCTCCGAGGTGCCGACCACGCTCTCGCCGGACGGCCGCAGTCGGCCGCCACATCTGCGAAGCTGGCGGGACGGATGGAGGCACCTAAGGTTCCTGTTGATGTTCAGCCCGCGCTGGCTGTTTCTCTATCCGGGGATGCTGCTGATGCTGTGCGGCGCAGCGACTGGAGCGTGGTTGCTGCCTGGTCCGCGTCGCTTTGGCGGCGTGGTGTTGGACGTCCATACCCTTCTGTATGCGGCCCTCGCTATCGTCGTCGGGTTCCAAGCAGTGGTGTTTGCCATCTGCACCAAAGTGTTCACGATCAGCTTGGGACTGTTGCCCGAGGATCAGCGAATGGCGAAAGTCTTTCAGGTCGTGACCCTCGAGACTGGTCTGGCGACGGGCATCTTGATGCTCTTGACCGGGCTGGCCGGGTCGATCTTTGCCGTAGCAGACTGGGGCCTGCAATCGTTCGGTCCACTCGTACATTCGCAGACGCTACGCTGGATCATTCCGTCAGTCACGGCTCTGATTCTGGGGAGTCAGGTCGTGCTCTCAAGCTTTTTCCTGAGCGTACTGGGATTGAAACGCCGATGAAACTGATTGACCGTGTCCACAGTGAGTATGTCTACGGCAGGCGCGTTCGTGTGCTGAGCGAGCGTCTGGCCGAGCTGCTGCCGTCTCACGCGACGGTGCTCGACGTCGGTTGCGGCGATGGAACCATTGCCCATCTGCTCCAGCAACGACGTCGCGATGTGCATTTGGAGGGAATTGATGTGCTTGTCCGTCAGGGCGCGATGATTCCGGTCACCCCGTTTGATGGTCTGCACATTCCGTTTCCGGAGGCCAGTTTCGACGCGGTCATGTTCGTCGATGTCCTGCACCATACAGAGGACCCAATGGTGCTCCTGCGCGAGGCTGTACGCGTGGCTAGAAAAGCTGTCGTTATCAAGGACCACACACTGGATGGCCTGCTGGCCACGTCGACATTGCGATTGATGGATTACGTGGGCAACGCTCGCTTTGGAGTGGCCCTGCCCTACAACTATTGGCCGCGTGCGCGCTGGATGCAGGCGTTCGCAGAGCTTCGCGTGACGCCTGCTGTCTGGCACGAACAGCTCCATTTGTATCCCCCACCGGCCAGCTGGGTGTTCGATCGATCCCTCCATTTCGCCACGAGATTGGACCGGGACACCGCATGAGCGCGGACGGGGAGCCCGCGAGTCACGGCTCCCTGTTTCGCGCGTGTCAGCTCGCCCGGGTTCTGTGTTGAGACGCGACCTGAGTACGAGTGACCATTGACGGCTGAACATGGCCCGGCAGGCAGTGGCCGAACGCCAGAAGGTCATGCTGGCTCAGTGTGACAGGCGCAGATGTGACTGTGTCGTGGACGGGTGATTACTTGTTGGGATATGCGAAACTAACTGACGGTCGTCATGTTGGCTGAGGACACGATACTCTCCCCAGACTCTAGGATCTACGTCGCAGGCCACACCGGCCTGGTCGGTTCGGCGATCCTTCGCCGGTTGCGTCGGGAGGGCTTCACCAACATCCTCACAGCGACCAGACACGAACTCGACCTGCGGGACCAGGCGGCCGTCCATCAATGGTTCGAGGTGCACGGGCCGGAGTTTGTCTTTCTCGTTGCCGGAACCGTCGGTGGAATCATGGCCAACGCCACGCGGCCGGCGGAGTTCATCTACGACAACCTGATGATTCATCTGACGGTGCTGCAGGCGGCCCACCTCACCGGGACGTCCAAGCTGCTCTATCTGGGCAGCTCCTGCATCTATCCCAGGCTGTGCCCGCAGCCCATGAAGGAGGAGCACCTCCTAACCGGCAAACTGGAAAGCACCAATGAGCCCTACGCCATCGCCAAGATTGCCGGGCTGAAGATGTGCGAGTCGTATCGCCGGCAGTACGGGCGGAATTTCATTTCGGCGATGCCCACCAACCTCTACGGGCCGAACGATAACTTCGATCTCACCAGTTCACACGTGGTGCCGGCGCTGGTACGGAAGCTTCACGAGGCCCGCATGGCCGGGCAGCCCGTAGTGGAAATCTGGGGGAGTGGAACGCCCCGGCGCGAATTCCTGCACGTGGATGATTTGGCCGATGCCTGCCTGTTCCTCATGCGCCACTACAACGACGCCTCGCACATCAACGTGGGTGCCGGCGTCGACCTGTCGATTCGCGAACTGGCTGACCTGATCCGCCGCATCATCTACCCTGACGCGACGATCGTGTTCAACACCGCGATGCCTGATGGAACGCCCAGGAAACTGCTCGATGTATCACGACTCCGTGCGATGGGCTGGACGCACCGCATTGACCTTGAGGACGGTATCGCACAAACATACCAGAGCTTTCTGCAACGTCTGGACCAGAGGTAGGTGACCCATGCACCTGCCAGTCGGGTCAGCCGTGACCCTCGACGATCTGCGGCTGACCGTTGCGCGACAAGACCTGATCCGGCGCCGTTCGTACCTGCAGCTGGTCTACGAGGACTAACACGCGCTGATCACCTCGCGCCTCCCGACAGGAGAAGGGCCGGTGCTTGAACTGGGAAGCGGTGGAGAGTTTTTCGAGTCGGTGTGTCCGCGCGTTCTCACGTCCGACGTCATGAGACTGCCGTCTGTCGATATGGTGCTGGATGCCAGAGCGCTTCCATTCGCCGCCGGATCACTCCGAAGCAGTGTCGGCACCAATGTGCTACACCACGTACCCGACATCGAGCTGTTCCTCACCGAGGCCGTGCGCGTCCTCAAACTCGGCGGCCGACTCATCTTCATCGAACCCTGGGTGACCGGGCTGTCGAGGATGGTCTATCAGCATTTCCACCACGAGCCGTTTGAACCCAGCCTCGGATGGGACATCGTCGGCACGGGCCCGCTGACCGGAGCGAATGGGGCCCTGCCGTGGATTGTATTTGACCGCGACCGGCGTCTGTTCTAGGACAGGCTTCCACAGTTGCGTATTCGGGACATTCGACCGTTGATGCCCCTGTCGTATTCTCCTTTGTGGTGGCATTGGACGGGCATGGAATCTGCCGGGGATCCTGTTCCGGATCTGCAGACGACTGGAGCGGCCATTTGACGAGGCGGGCATCTTCGCCGGCATCGTGGTTGAGGCGATATGACGATCATTCCCGACACCATCGGCGCGGAGGAGCGGCGATGGCGAGAGGCCGTGGAAGCGTCACGCGAGCACAATGGGCCATCCTCGGCACGCTATGTCCGCTTGATGGCAGGACTCCTGAGCGGCATGGTCCTGCCCGGTTCCCGTGTGCTGTACATCGGTGCAGGAACGGCCGACGTCCTGGCCAGCCTGCAACCATCCCTTGGGGTCGCGGTGGAGGCATCGCAGACACTCGCGAACCTCGCCCGGCAGCGACACCCTGAGTTCGTGGTGTCCCAGGGACACATGGAGGACCTGTCCATCGAGGGCGACTTTGACTACATCGTCATGGCCGATGTCCTCCTGGACTGCTTCGATGTCGACAAATTGTTGAACGCGGTCAAAAGGCTCTGCCGTGACGAAACGCGAGTGGTCGTCACCAACTACAGTCAACTCTGGCGACCGCTGCTGAAGGGGGCCCGTCGACTGGGAGTGGCACGGCCCCGATTCGGCGATACCTGGTTTTCCCGAGAAGACCTGCGTCAGGCACTCGACCGATGCGGATTTCATCTGGTCAGGGAAACCGAAGACATCCTCCTGCCCGTTGGCGTACCCCTGCTGGCCAGGTTCGTCAATCGATTCCTCGCCAGACTGCCCGGGTTTCGGCTGCTGTGCCTGTATCACCTGGCGGTGGCGAGAGTCCGAAGGCCCGACACGGAAAACGAACCCAGCGTCACCGTCGTGATTCCCGCCAGGAACGAGGCCGGCAATGTCGCCAGGTTGATGACCGAAGTGCCCTCAATGGGTCGATTCACCGAGATCATCTTCGTTGAGGGGAACTCGACCGATGACACATGGTCCGTGCTTGAAGCGGCCGGCAGTGCACGTCGGGATCCCTTGATTCGCCTGCTGAAGCAGCCGGGCCGAGGCAAGGGCGATGCTGTACGCGCCGGATTTGCCGAGGCCCGCGGAGACATCCTGATGATTCTCGACGCGGATCTCACCGTCCCCGCAGAGGCCTTGCCGAGTTTTTATGCGGCCGTGGTGAGCGGATACGCGGAATTCGCGAACGGCAGCCGTCTTGTGTATCGGATGGACGAGCGTGCCATGCGGTTCCTCAACCTCCTGGCCAACCACTTCTTTGCCAGCGCGTTTACCTTCGTCCTCGGCCAGCCCGTCAGAGACACCTTGTGTGGCACCAAGGTGCTGCGGCGCTCCCACTACGAGCGGATTGTCCGCCAACGACATTATCTTGGTGACTTCGACCCGTTCGGAGATTTCGATTTGCTGTTCGGGGCCGCGCGACTGTCCCTCGCCATTGCAGATGTGCCCATCAGGTATCGGGAGCGGGTGTATGGCGACACGAATATCCGACGGTTCCGGGATGGAGCACTGCTCTTCAGAATGCTCTGGCTGGCCGCGCTGAAATTGCGGTTTCGTCCCTAACCACGTCCGAGACGTGTGTGGCAGATGGTCTCAGGAGGCACGATGATGCTGAATACGAGAACGAAGGTGAGGCTGGCGCGGACGGTGCAGGCACCTGTCACCTGGCTGCGCGGCGCCGCGGGACTCGACAACCACCGCTGCGTCGTCTCCAGACGAGGCCTGACCTGGCAGCTCGACCTCACGGAAGGGATTGATTTCTCAATCTATCTCATGGGCGGGTTTGAGCTGAAGACCCTGGCGGCATATCAGATGCTTGTACCGAATGGCGCGGTCGTCCTCGACATCGGCGCCAACGTCGGTGCACACACGCTGCCACTGGCTCAGCTCGTGGGGCCGTTGGGCCGCGTGTATGCCATGGAGCCCACGACGTTCGCGTTCGAGAAGCTCATCGCAAATCTGGCTCTGAACGCAGCGCTGGTGCCACGGGTGACCCCGCTTCAGGCCTTCATCGTGCCATCAGACGTGACTGTCATTGAATCTGAGGTGTATTCCAGCTGGCCTCTGGTTGGTGGCAGTAACCTTCATGACACGCACTGCGGGCAGAAACGAACGACCGATGGTGCCGTCGCACTATCCATCGATGGACTCGTCGAGAGGTTTTCCATCGCATCGGTGGACTTCATGAAGATTGATGTCGACGGTCATGAACCGGGTGTATTGCTCGGTGCTCGGCACACCCTGCAGACAAGGCGACCCACCATTCTCATGGAGTGGGCGCGTACCGTACATGGGGCAGATTCGAATGAGATCGAGGAAATGCTTTCGCTCTTGAGAACCCTTAGCTATGTGGCCGAAGTGCCGTTTCGGAATGAAAGGGTGCCAGTCACGTTCGCGGCGCTGGACGATCTTGCCCCGGCGGGTGGCTCAATCAATGTGCTCTTCAGATACCGGGACACGCCTGCCTGATTCTCGGGACACGGCCATCTGGCGCAGAGCCGTCCGGCGCCGAATCTCCAGACACAGCACCGTCACCAGCGACACATAGGCCAACGCCGAGAGCGCATACGACCGGTCACCCGTGACACCAATCACGACCTTGAGCGCTTCAAGCTGTGTCGACCGCTGCGGACGCCATTTCCGATACCACTCGCAGTCAAAGTAGTACTGCTGCTCGGCGGCGGTGGCATTCCATGGCCATGGCACGCGGGGACACCCCGGCTCGAACGGGATATTCGAAGTGGCCGACAGCCGATGCGGCCTGAAATTGACGGCAAGGTTCGGTAAACCACAGAGACTGATCAGCGCAATGGCCCCGACGAGCATCGGGCGCCGTATGTGTCCGGTCAGCATGCGGCGGATCGCATCCCCATAGTGATGCAGCAGGATGAGCAGCACGACTGGGCACTAGGGCAGCAGATAGCGCGGCGGCCAACTGAAGCCTGCGGTGGCGTATCCGGTGCGCGACAGTCCGAGTGATAATCCCAGAATCACGCCCACGGACGCCAGAAAGGGAAACCACGGCGCCAGACGGCCAACACCCTCGAGCGGCCACAGCTGGTATTGGCGCCAGAGCGTAACGGCGAGAATACCGACAAACGCACCCAGCGTAGTCCAGAAGAACAGCATGCCGAAGTTAGGTGCGACCCACTGGGCGAGCAGATAACTGATCGACATCGGAAAGGATGGTGCCGGAAGAAGTGACAGATAAACTTCGTTGAAGACCGTGCCGAATCGGAAGTAATTGAAGGCGGCGCTGGGAAGGAACGCGAAGACACTGGCCACCAGGACGATGAACAACTGAGGACGCAGGCGTCTCGGAACAGAGATCAGGTCTGGCCCTAACGCCGCGAGTCCCAGCAGGGCTACGAACGGCGCCGCAATGTCTTTCGTCGCCCCGACGAGCAGTCCGAGGCCCACGGTCACCCACCAGCGCTGCTGCGTCATGACCGCCATGCCATACAGGCACGTGAGAACCATGGCAATCATCTCACCGAAGGACGACCGGGCGTAGACCAGCAGCGGACTCGTGATGATAAGCAGAAGAAACAGCAGCGTTTCAAGAATCCTGCGCCTGCCGAAGAATGCCGTCGTCGCGATGATCAAAACCCAGAAGGACAGCAGGTTGAGCTCGCCGAGAGCCCGCATCGCCTGACCGGTCGTGTATCCATTAGTGACCAATACGGCGGCGGGAAGATACTGGAACAGGGCAAATCGTCCTGCCCCCTGACATCCACTCCACTGGTCCTGCGTGGCGCACTTGAGTGCAATCCTCGTGAACTCGACCAGTTCGTAGGTGTCCCCGAGCCCGTAGATCACGGTGTCACCAAGGTCGCCCGAGTGATGTCGCCTCTCACACTCGTATGTTCACTGACGGGCCCCGAAGATCTGCACCACGACAATCAGGATAGCCACGAAGGCAATCGCAGCCCCGAGATGGGTCCATGTCAGCCTCGTCGACGGGATCAGGAAAGGTCCGGCCGCATTCGCGGATGAATGATTCCCAGTCATTGGAAACGCCTCGACACGACAAAGAAAATGGACCCGATGGCCGCGGCCACGCTGAGCAATACACCCCACATCAGTGATGGCGGTCGATAGTAGAGTGTCATCTCGCGATCGCCGGACTCCACCAGAGTGGTCACGAGACCGCGGTTACTGTAGACGCGCTGACCTGATTCGGTCTGCCACCCTCGGGCGTAATTCTGGTTCAGGGTCAATTCACCCGCACCGCTGACCGCGACCACGACTCTGTTGGGTGACCAGGAAGTAATCTGCGCGGTGCCCTCACCCGTCAGGAACACCTCACCTCGATAGTCCGGGGCACTCGCTGGAATGGCACGTGTGGGGTAGTGCACGGGTTCGTAGCATTTCAGGGTCCCCCGATTCTGGAGGAACGCGGCAAACATCTGGTGATCAGTTCCCGTGATGTGCGAGAACGAGGGGGCCCGCTCCTGTGCAGCAATCGGACCTGCCGCCGCCGTATCGAACGCGCGCGAGTTGACCACCAGAAGGTCGGCAGTGATCACCATCACGACGAGCAGTCCAGCGAAGCGGACCTGTGGTCGCAGGTGGTCGAGGCGTGACAACCCCATGCCGGCAAACAGGCTGAGCGTAAAGGTGAAGATGTACAGAAACCGCGACGGCACGTGATAGGAATCAAACAGCGGCAACTGATGCAGCAGGGGCCACGGGGCCACAGGGGCCCAGGCTCCCCCCGCAAGTTCGAGGAACACAATGCCCACGACCAGCAGGGGCCACTGCTGTCGCCACGCGGCGACGATGCCCACGAGACTCAAGAGACCCGACAGCACGCCGATGTAATTTGCGTATTCCCACCAGCCGTAATCCTGTCCCTCGAGGAGGAGAGACAGGGATTGGTCCCTGGAAAACAGGGCGGTGAGAATCAGGGAGATCGGAACCGTCTCCGCTGAGGAGATGCGGCGGGGCACCTCCGCCAGAAAATCCACCATCGGAATCAGCTTCACGGCTGCAAGCATCGGTGTCAGCGCGAGTGTGGCCGCCGCGACAGTGATGGGCCTCCACTGGTGGCGTTGCACAGACAGCAGCGCGCCCAGCAGGCCCACGAGCAGAGCCGCATGCGAGGTGACATAAATGCCACCCTCGAAGATCATGAGCGCGACGAGACCAGCCGTGAGGGCGAGGTATCGAAAGTCGTCAAGAGACCGGTGGTAACTGAAGTACACCCATGGCACATACGCCAGCGGGAGAAAGTGTGTATGCCCTTCCGCGAGATGGTAAGCGTAGGCGCCTGACATCATAAATACGACGGGCGGCAGCAGCGCGGCCCATCGGCGGAGTCCGTGGACGTGAACCGCAACGACGTGCATCCCGATGAGGCCGACCACCAGGTGCGCCCAAATTTCAAGCCGAGTGCCTACAACGGGTCCCCATAGCAACTCAAACACGAACATCGGCGTGAGAAATCTGGATTCGGGATGGGCAAAAAGGGGGTTTCCGCCACAATAATAGGGGTTCCAGGAGGGAAACTGTCCGAACTCCAGGAGTGTGTACGAGGGAACGGCTTGATGGAAGAGATGGTAATCCCAATCGTGAATGCCGAATTCCCCAAGATGCGTCCAAAGCCCCCAGCAAAATGCTGTCGCAAGAGCGGTCCATCCGGCTATGGCGCGCAGCTTCATTGGGTGGAGGAGTTCACCTGTTGAGTCTGTGTTGGTTTTCACGTGGTAAACCTGACGGGAATCTTTCCAGCACAATAATCGTTGGTCGTCTTTCGACCGTACAATTGGTTAATTAAAGGGCTTGTATTCGCAGGCGGTTAGCACACCTATCATCATCAGGCGGACACAAAATCCGGTTATCGAGACGTGAGCAGTTTCTCCCTGTCGAGTGACCGCGTTATCGAAACGATCCCACAGTCGGCTGCTTTCGGCCCCCCTGATCGTAACGATGGTCCCGGCCTCCGGCTTCGGAACTAGCTTGCGGGGCCTGGGTTTGTCATCGGGATCATCGCCCAAAGGGTCGCTGGTGGCTTTGGTCACTTGTTAAGGTCCTTTATGCCCCGGGCGCAGCGCGTCACACGCCGCATCGGGGCGTGGCGGCACCATCTCATGAAGCTGGGCCGCGCGGTCTTTTCGGACGTACAGGTAGGCGGTGAAGTCGAATCCGGCATCTATCAGCGGCGCTTTCTGGTACTCGCCACAAATCCACGGCGCCAGACCGAGCCCGGACATCACCCGCCAATCCTCAGCGCCCACAATCACCCAGGTGGGTCGAGCGGTCACCAGCTCCTGACGAAGCCGCAACACTTTATCGGTGACCGTGGAACGCGGCGTCGTGCGGAACCAGGCATCGAAAAACGCCAGATAGGCACTGGGCGATGACAGGCCCGTTTCCACATAGAACCGGGAGTTGTTCAGGTGCGAGACCCAGAGGCGATCGCCGGGCTGCCGATGCTCTCGAACAAACGGGGCAATGTCGCCGGTCGGACTCGCCACATACGGTTCGCGCAGACGGTTTGCGAACGCGTGCGCCGCGGGCCGATCCACCGTCGCCATCACGATCAGGAGGAGCGCCGCGCCCACCCAGGCGTGCCCATACCGCGCATCGGATCGGTCGCAGAAAAACGTGGCACCGGCGGCCAGGCACAGAATGTAGGAGGGCAACATCTGCAGGTAGTAATGTCCGTAGGAGGCGTCCGACAGGGTCACCCCCCACAGGTCGTACACCAGAGCCACCACCGCCACCAGCGGGATGCCACGATACGACCCACGGAACCGCGACTGGGTCAGGGTCGCGCCGATGCCGACGGTGGCAGCCAGCAGCGCAAACAGTGACTGCGCCCAGACCCGGTCAACGAGGACCTGGACCGCAGGCGGCAGCCACCCCGTGCGCGCGCCGAGATACCCCACAGACTTGATATAGGCCGCGGCACCCACCATGCCGTCCCACCAGTCCATCGTGGCGTGGTGAAGGAGCAAGTAGCCGAGGAACGTCGCCCCGGGGATCACGCCACCCAACACAATCCAGCCGACACGCCGTCTGATGGCGGGCCAGTCGAGGCGCCAGCGAGCGTCCGGGGCGAGGGCCGCCAGTGTCAGCCACGGAATGGCCGACAGCAGAAACGGAGGCTTGGTCAGAATGGCCAGGCTGAAGCTGGCACCGCTCGACAGCAGCCACAGCGTGCGGCCGCGCGACGCTGGATCGGCCGCGCCCCGCAGGCCGGTGTAGATGCCAGCCAGGACGAAACAGGTGGCGTATTCTTCAGTGACATTTCCCAGTTCCAGCAGCACGTAGCTGTAGGCCAGCAGCGCATAGTAGGTGGCGGCCAGGCCAGCGACAAGCGGTCGGCCGAACGCACGGCGCACCACGAAGAACACCAGCACGACCGAGACCATCGCGAAGACGCGCTCGAGCGATCGGATGGCATCGAAGGAACGTCCCCAGGCCGTCAGTGCGACCGCGTTGAGCACGTAGATGCCCGGGGGTTTGGCGTCGGTGGTGTCGCGGTAGAGCACCGCCCCGTCGAGAAACTGCAGCGCCACGGCCGAATAGACCCCGGCGTCCGGACCTGGCCGTGTGGGTGTGACGTAGTTCAGCGATGAGGCCGCCACCCACAGCAGGGAAGTGACAAGGGCGATCGTCAGCCACGCCCGGCGCAGAGTGTCCACCAGTTCCGTCCTCGCGTTCTCAGGGGGTATGAGGCAGGGCGGCGTGGCCAGGCCGGCGAGCCTGAAACCACCCACATCCGAAGGATTGTACTCGGGGACGCTCAGGGCACAATGACCCGACCCTATAGAACGGCGGGGGCACCGGCGCGGAAGTTGCCGCCGAGGAGGGCGACCGAATCGGCGCCGAGCCACCGATCGATGATCGTGGCATACACCGACCGGAAGTCGGTTTCATGCCGCACGTCCCCCGCATTGCTTTCGAGCGTCGGGTTCTGAGGGTCGGGCCGCAGGTCGGGTGCCGTGCCATGCAGGCCACCTCGCACGCCACCACCCATCAGCATCATCACGCCGCCGGCGCCGTGGTCGGTCCCCTGACTGCCGTTCTCGAACACGCGCCGCCCGAATTCCGTGTAGACCAGCACCAGCGTCGAGCCCAGCAATCCTTGCAGTTGCAGGTCGTCGTGAAACGCCTTCAAGCCATCATCGAGGGTGCCCATGAGGTTGAAATAGCCACCGGCCGTGACGCCCTGGCCAGCGTGTGTGTCATAGCCACCGGTCTGCACCCAGAAAATCTTCGTCCCGATGCCACGGTTCATCGCTCCGGCGACCGCCCGAAGGGCCTGACCGAACCCGCTGGTGGGATAGGTCACCGAGGGTCGGTAGGCGGCCACCGTCGCCACACGATCGATAGTGTTCAGGGCCGCGCGCGTCGTGCCGTTCACAAACGCCAGATGCGGACGCTCCACGGGCACATGCGAGGCAATGCGGGTCTGCGCCTCACGCTCGGCCAGCGCCTCTGCACCGGTGTTCGGGCTCGCCAGCACATAGGTCGCCGGGCTGACGATGGAGTGGATGCCCATGGTGTGGGCTGCGAGGGGCCCGGGCGTCTCGCGTTCGGTATTCCAGGCGACGAGCGGGTCGAGGGGCCCTGGCAGTGAGTCGAGATACCGGCCGAGCCAGCCTGGACCCGACGGGTCGGCGGGATTGGCCGTGCCCCAGATGTCATAGCCGGTAAAGTGCGACCGGCTCGAGTTCGGATAGCCCGTGCGTTGGACAATCGCGAGCCGCCCGCCGTCGAACACGCTCTTCATGCCACGCAACCGGGGATGCAACCCGAGATGCGCCCCTGACCGGTCCTGCCCAATCTGGAGCACGGTGCCCGCCGGCACCGCAATGCCTGGGCGGCGCGAGTAGTAGAACGGATCCCGGTAGGGAATGACGGTGCTCAGGGCATCGTTGCCGCCGCTGAGATACACCACCACCAGGTTGCGGGACGTCTGCCCCTGCGCGGATGCCACTTCCTGCAGCACGTGCGGCGCCAGGAACCCATAGGTGAAGGCGGTGACACCGCCCCGGACAAACGTGCGTCGCGACAGATGCATGGCGAGTCCTAGATGAACTGGTATTCCGATGACCCGAGCAGCAATCGCACGGCACCGGGCACCTTGGTCGTGAGCTGTGCATCCGTCCCGGTCCAGCGGAGGCCCGCCCGCAGATAATCGTGCAGGGCACTGTAGCCATCACTGCTGAAGCCCGGCGTCTTGTAGCGCTCCAGCAGAAATTCAAGCACTCGCTCCGGAGACGAGCGGAAGGGCTGTGCCTCCCGTACAAGGTTCGTCCGCTGATTCGTGGCCAGCGTCGACGCAAAATTGAGCCGCGCCAGCATCGACGAGGTCGTAAACCACCGGGGGCCGGTGGCCCAGCCGTTCACATCGGGCGGCTCGTATAGCGACTGCCCCATGTTCACCAGCGGGGCAATGGCCGTGTCCACCGAGAATCCCCGCCAGCCGGTTTCCTTTACGGCCCGCACGACATACTCGA
>JBIIDF010000291.1:0-3908 GCA_044238535.1 Vicinamibacterales bacterium | reverse complement strand
AGACAGTAGGCCGCAATGGTCTTCGCGCGTAGAATGACGGCCATGCGAACTCTGCTTCTTGCCCTCTCCCTGCTGGCCGCCTCGGTGGCGCCGGCGTTTGCCACCTGGTCGGTCATCGCACTCGACTCGCGCACCGGACAGGTCATCATCGCCTCGGCGACCTGCGTGCGGCAGTCAGGCTTCCCCTCACGGCAGCCCAACGCCGCGCGTGATCTGATGGACGTGCAGGCGGTGATCATTCCCGGCGTCGGCATCGCCGCCTGCCAGGCGGGTGTCGACAACACCCGTGAAAACCAGATGCTCGTGTACAACGAACTGCGCAAGGGCACCCCACCGGCGCAGATCATCGAACTGCTGAAGAAGGACCCGAACGTCGAACGCCGTCAATTCGGCATCGTCGCCATGCCGAACGGCGGCACGATCACCAACCGGAACAACCGCGCCGGCTTCAATGGCACCGGGAACTCACAGTCGTCCCTCTACTGGGGCGGGCAGGTCGGCGACATCTACTATCAGGTGCAGGGCAACACCCTGCTCGGCGATCAGGTGATGACGATGGCGGCGCTGGCGTTCACGCGGGCGAAGGGCACCATGGCAGATCGGGTGATGGCGGCGATGGAAGCGGCGGATGAAAACGGTGGCGACCACCGCTGCAACTGCGGTGCGAACCCCATGGAGTTTGTGCCCTGTGACAACAAGACGGCCCACGTGGCCTACATCACCATTGCCGAGAAAGGCGACGTGCTCGGCAAGACGCACAACGACGGGCAGTACTACGCATACATCAGCGTGACCGACGACAACATCAAGCAGGGCGAGAGCGGCAATCCCGTGAAAACCCTCCGCATGCGCTACGACAACTGGGTACGTGCCGGCGCCCCGCGCCTGCCGGCTCCGCCGCCGACGCTGTACGTGCCCAAGTAGGCACCGCACCCGTCATCCGGACTCCGCTGCGGTCGGCCGCCAGGCCACCGCAGCGGTGTGTCTCAGCCATCGCCTCCGGCACTCGGTCCCCTCGAGTGTCCGCGCCACACGGCGACACGTGGAACGGCCCTCGGGGCCCGGCACACGGACCGCGGCCGGTGCCATCGCCACTCGCTCCCCTGCGCCCCTGAGCCCGTCAGCCCGTCAGCGCTGCGGGTTCCGCAGCACCCGCTCAATCACATCGGCGGCAGACGATGCCCCGTCTTCGGCGGCGACCCGGGCCCCCACCATCACGGCCTGCGCGCGTAGCGCCTGGTCGCTCAGCAGGTGTTCCAGGGCGTGGGTAACCCGTTCGACGGTGTAGCGCCGACGCGTGAGCACGCGTGCCACACCCCGCCGCTGCAGACGCGCCGCATTATCGGCCTGGTCGTGGGCATGCGGCACGACCAGCGACGGCACCCCGGCCGCCAGCGCCTGGTGGAGCGTGCCAGCGCCGCCCTGATGCACCACCGCCGCTGCCCGTGGAAACAGCGCCGCATGCGGAGCGCTGTCGACGACCAGCACCCGGGCGTTGACACCGGCCGGCCGGTGATGGGCGTGTCTCCCCACCATCAGCACCGCCCGACACCCGAGGCGGTTGACCGCGGCAGCGCTCACCTCGTGAAAATCGCCGGGCAGTTCGACGGCGGCCGTCCCCAGCGTAAAGACCACCGGAGCCTCGCCCTCGCTCAAGAATCTCGAGAGGGCTCCGTCGGTCTCGACGCTCGCTGGCGGGTTGTAGCGCGCCGCGCCGGTCACCGTGGTGTGCGCGGGCCAGGCTTCGGCGGGTGGCGCCAGCACGGGCGAGAACATCGCCAGCACGCCCCAGGGTGAGTGCTGCCCCTGCATCACCGGATTCCCCCGATCGGGCAGCCCCTTCGCCCGGCGCAGCCTGCGCACGGGGCGGCTCCACCACGCGGTGAGGGCGTCGGCCGTGGCATAGAACGCCCGGCTCGCCAGCGGCGAGCGGGTCAGCAGCGGGTGCAGAAACGGGGCCTGCGGCGGCACCATCGGGTCGCGCGGGGAAAAGAATGAGATGGGGGCCAGGACGGTCGACAGCCACGGTATCCGCCGCGCATCGGCCACGAGAGGGCCCGCCATCGCCGCCGGATGCGTCACGACCACGTCGGCATCCGCCGACACGGCCCAGAGGTCATCAAAGGCCGCAGGCAGTGCCGGCATCAGCAGGTCGCGGAACAGCACTTCGGTGCCGCGCGTCGGGTCGAGCAACCGCCGGGCGAACGCGGTGTCGTCGGGGTCGAGGTCCGGCCTGACGGGCGTGAACGCCAGTCCCGTTGCTTCCACCGCCTCGCGGAAGATCGCGGGCATGGCCAGCAGGGGCGTGTGTCCCCGGCGCTGCAGTTCACGCCCCAGGGCGATATACGGATTGACGTCGCCGAACGAGCCGAACGTCGGGATGAGGATGCGCGCCATGCCGTACAGGAAAAGACGGGGTGGAACCCGCCAAGGGTTCCACCCCGTCGTCAGTGCGTGCGGTGACCGCGGGGCTGAATCAGCCCTGCGCCATCGAGGTCGTGCCGGCGCGCATGGCGCTCGCCATGTTTGACAGCGCCTTCTCGAGCGTCTTGCGCGAGGTGGCGATGTTCATGCGCATATGGTTGTCGCTGCCCTTGCCGTAGGACGAACCCGAGTTCATGTGCACCTTGGCGTTGCGGACCAGCCACTCTTCGATCATCTGCTCGGGCTTGCGCGCCGCCACATTCGCTGCCTTCTCGCGGTTGAACTTCTCCGCGCGGCCCTTGGCGTCGATCTTCTCGGCCAGCCCGGTCATGTCGAGCCACATCAGGTAGGTGCCCTCGGCCTTGTAGGCCTTCACCAGTGGCAGGTTCTTCTTGATGTAGTCCACCGCGAAGTCGTGGTTACCGTCGATGTAGTTGACGCACTGCCGCAGCCACTCTTCACCGCCCGCGTAGGCGGCCTGGTTGGCCACGATGCCGAGCGTGTTCATTTCGGCGCGATGATGGACGCGCACCTTGGCGAGCAGCTCGGGGTTCGTCGAGTGGAACCACGCCGTCTTATGGGCGGCCAGGCCGAACGACTTGCTGGCGGCCTTGTAGGTGATGCTGTTATTGACAATCCTCTTGTCAGGCAGATTGGCGAAGGGGGTGTACTTCTGGCCCTTCATGGCGAAGTCGCAGTGGATTTCGTCGGCCATCACGAGCACGCCGCGCTTGAGGCAGATCTCCCCGATCTTCATCAGGTCGGCCTCGCTCCAGCAGTTGCCCGTGGGGTTCTGCGGATTGCAGAGGATGAACGCGTAGGTGTCGGGGCCGATGGCCGCATCGAACGCGTCGAAGTCCATCTCGAACTTGCCGTTGACGCGCTTGAGCAGCACTTCCTGCGAAATGGTGCGCGACGCCGTCAGATCGCCGTAGAAGCCGTTGTAGGTGGGCGTCTGCAGCAGGACCTTGCTACCCACGGGCGAGAAGGCCTTCAGCGTGGCAATCAGGCCGGGATGCACGCCCATCGTCACGATGAGCTCCTCCGGCTTGATGTCGACGTTGTACTTCTTCTTGTTCCACGCGATGATGCCCTCGGAGAACGAGGCCGGCGAATCAAGGTAGCCCCAGTTCTCGTGCTGCAGGCGCTCCTGCAGGGCCTTGGTAATGGACGGCGCGGCGCGGAAGTCCATGTCGGCGATGCCCATGCCGACCTCGACGCTCCCCTTCCCGTAGGCGCGGTTGGGTTGGTCGTACTTGATCGAGTCGGTGCCCATCCGGTTGTAGGGCGTTTCGAAGTCGAACATGCCGCCCGGGGCCTGGGCGGTCTCGGCGAGATCAAATGGTGCGGCAGCCAGCGGCGTATTCGCGGCGGCGCCGGCCACGAGTGCAGTCCACCCGGTGTTGCGGAGGAATGAGCGGCGATCGAGACCCTTGTGCTGTGTCATTTCCAGAAGCTCCCATGGACGGCACCCGGGCACCGAT
>JBIIDF010000043.1:0-13727 GCA_044238535.1 Vicinamibacterales bacterium | reverse complement strand
CGGCCGCGGCGGCACTGCTGACCCGTGTCGGCCTGGGGTCGCGGCTGGACTACCGGCCCCGCCAGTTGTCGGTGGGGCAGCAGCAGCGCGTGGCGGTGGCGCGTGCCCTGGCCGGGCGGCCGCGACTGGTGCTGGCCGACGAGCCGACGGGCAACCTCGATGCCCGTCACGGTGCCGAAGCACTGACGCTGATTCGCGAGGTGTGTCGTGAGCAGGGGGCGGCCCTGCTGCTGGTCAGTCACGACCCCGCCGTGTTGGGGCAGTTTGACCGCGTCGACGATCTTTCGGCGCTCAATCGGGTGCTGTCCGCGCCCGCGGAGGTGGGGTGATGCGTCCGGGGCTCATGCTGATCGTGCGCCGCAGCCTGCGTCAGCATGCCCTGTCGACCGCGGTCACCGTGCTCTCGGTGGCGCTGGCGTGCGGCCTGGTCATGGCGGTGTTTGCAATCAAGCGCCAGTCGTATGACGCGTTTACCGGCGGCGCCCAGGGATTCGACGCCGTGCTCGGTGCGCGGGGCAGTCAGCTGCAACTGGTGCTGAACGCGGTCTTCCACCTTGAAACGTCGCCCGGGAACATTCCGTGGCAGCTCTACAAGTCGGTCGAAGAGGACCCCGGAGTAGAGCTTGCGGTGCCCTATGCCGTTGGTGACAGCTACGAGGGCTTCCGCATCATCGGCACGACCACTGATCTGTTCACGCGCTTCCCCGGGGAAGGCGGGCTGACGGTGACGTCCGGCGGACGCCTGTTTACGGCGGATGCGAAAGAGGCGGTGGTCGGCAGCGTCGTGGCCCAGCGCACCGGCGTGCGTGCGGGCGATCACCTCGAGCCCTCGCATGGTCTCGCCGATGTCGAGGGCAAGGAACACGACGACGAGTATACGGTCGTGGGCGTGCTGGCCCCCACCAACAGTCCACTCGATCGCCTCGTGTTCATTCCCATCGAGGGCGTGTTCCGCATGAGCGGGCATGTGTTGCGCGGCACGGGACGCAACTATCGCCCCGAGGAGGGCGTGGAGATCCCCGACGAGCATCGGGAGGTCAGTGCCGTCATGCTCAAGCTGGCCGATCCCCAGGCCGGCATGTTTCTCGACCAGGCGATCAACCGTCAGGGCACGCGCGCCACGCTGGCCTGGCCCATCGGCCGGTCGATGGCTGATTTGTTCGAGAAGATCGGGTGGGTCAATCAGGTCCTCGAGCTGGTGGCGTACTTTGTCGTGGTGGTGGCGGCCGGTACGATTCTGGCCAGCCTCTACAACACCATGCACGAGCGGCGGCGCGAGTTTGCCATTCTGCGTGCGCTTGGTGCGCGGCGGCGTACGGTGTTCTCGGCGATCGTGCTCGAGGCCACGACGATCACCGCGCTCGGGGCGCTGGTGGGCTTTGCCGTCTATGCGGTCATTCTCGGTGTCGCGTTCGTGATTGTGCGCGAGCAGACCGGGGTTGTGCTGCAGGTCTTCAAGCCCGATCAGGCCCTGTGGCTGACGCCGCTCGGCATGGTGGCGCTGGGAGCCCTGGCCGGACTGCTGCCGGCCATCAAGGCCTACCGCACCGATGTGGCTGGCAACCTGACGCCGACCTCGTAAGCGACCCGGCGGGCCGCGTCACTTTGCCGCAGACGCTCCACGGGGCGCTCCTGCTACGCTCTGAGCATGCGCGTGCGGATGCTGACGGTGCTGCTGGCCCTGGCCGTCCTGCCGGCCTGTGGCCACCAGACACAGGCCACCGATGCCGAAGACCTGTTGACCGGCGCGCGCCTCTATGCGGCGAATGGCTGCGGCACCTGCCACGGGCGCGAGGGGCGCGGCGACGGGCCTCTGGCCTCCACGCTGTCGCCCCCGGCGCGTGACTTCCGCGACCCCAACGCCTTCAAGAACGGCAGCGACCCGGCGTCGATTGCCACCACGCTGGCCACTGGGCTGACGCGTGATGGTGGTCAGATGCAGTCGTACTTCCACCTGTCTGATCGCGAGCGGTATTTCATCGCCCGCTATGTCGTGTCCCTGCGGACCTCGTCCGCCTCATCGTCCCCTGCCTCAGGAGCGTCCCATGACTAGTTGCCGTCTCATTCTCGCCGCCGCCGCGGCTCTGCTGCTGCCGCTGGGTGCGCTGGCCCAGTCAACCGTGACCGTCAGCGGCGTGTGGGTGCGCGAAACGGTGCCGGGCCGCAACGTGACTGCGGCCTACGCGGTGGTCGAGAACCCGGGCAGCACCGATCTGCAGATTACGGGCGCCGCGGCCGAGGTCGCCGGGCGCGTCGAGATGCACGAGATGACGCGCTCGGGCGACATGATGAAGATGTCGCCGGTGAAGGCCATCACCGTGCCCGCGAAGGGCAAGGTCGAGCTGAAGCCGGGCGGCCTGCACATCATGCTGTTCGACCTGAAGCGCCCGCTGAAGGAAGGCGAGACGGTTGAGCTCACCCTGACCACCGACAAGGGTGCGACGGTGAAGGCCCAGGCGCCGGTGAAAAAAGGGATGATGATGCAATGAGTCGGTCACTGATTCCCTGCGTGCTGGTGCTGCTGCTCGGGGCCGGGTGCCGTACGGAACCGGCGGCTCCCGTGCCGGCGGCGGCCGAGGAGCTGCCCATCCTGCCCATCGGCGGCGACTTCACCCTGACGAACCAGGACGCCCAGCCCTTCGAGCTGGCGTCGCTGCGCGGCAAGGTGGTGCTGGTGTTCTTCGGCTACACCATGTGTCCCGATGCCTGCCCGACGACCCTGTCGAAGCTGAGTGCGGCGTATGCGCGCCTCACGGACGAGGAGCGCGCGCGGGTGAAGGCCCTCTACATTTCGATCGATCCGGAACGCGACACGCCCACGGTGATGAAGGAACACCTCACCTACTTCGGCGTCGATGCCGTGGGACTGACCGGCAGTCCCGAGGACACGGCGAAGGTGGCGCGCCAGTTCGGGGCCCACTTCGAGCGGTCGAGCGAACCCACCGCCGCCGGCTATCTCATGTCGCACACCGTGTCGATGTTCGGCCTCGATGCCCGGGGCCAGACGCGGCTGCTGATCGACTATGAAGCCAATGTCGACACGGTTGTCCGGAGCATCAGGCAGCTGCTGGCCGCTGCCTGAGAGGATGACCCCGCCCATGACCATCGCGTTTCGCATCGCGACGTTCGCGCGGCTGGTCATCGCCGGGGGTGTGTGCACTTGTGCTGGCGGGTCGATGCTCACCGGGCGCCGACGGCTCGCGCACCTGCTGGCACTGGTGCTGCTTCTGCTTGTCGCAGGGCAAGGCCCGGCGTTACACGCGCAGCCGGTGCCTGGCGAGACGCGCGAGGACGCGCGCCTGTTCCGAGAGGTGATGAGTCCCTTCTGCCCGGGACTCACGCTGGCAGACTGTCCGTCGCCGGCGGCGTTCGAGCTTCGGAAGACCCTCGCGGGGCGGCTTGCGAGCGGCGAGTTGCGCGAGACCCTCGCGCACGAACTGGTGGCACAGTACGGGCCGCAGATTCTCGCCGACCCGTCAGACACGCCCATTGGCCGGGTCGTGTGGGGCGTGCCGATTGCGGGGTCGCTGCTCGGGGCCGCCGGGCTGGCCTTGATGCTGCGCCGATGGAAGCGCGCGCGTCCGCATCAGGCCGTGGCCGGGCCGTCACCCGTGTCTGGTGATCTGACCGTGCGCCTCAACGAAGAGCTGGCGGCACTCGATTGATATACGAGAGGCCCCGGACCGTCTGCTGCCTGCTGAGACACCCGGCGGTCAGCACGCAGGCCACGCCGTCCGACTGGCCGCGCCCGGCTGAGCGCGTCCGTCCGGTGTGCGGGATGTCGCGGTGCCTCAGGGCCTGATCAGGTAGAACTGCGTCTGGCGTCCGTCGACCCAGTCCCACGACCCATCCGGCAGGATGGCGGCATCCTCCTCGAGGGCGAAGCGCACCGCCAGGTTGTCCCATTCGGGCACCGCATGCGTCGCGTTCAGTTCGATCGAGTGCCAGGTATTCGGCAGGAACGCATAGTCGCCGCGCACGGGCACGCCTTCCTGATAGTCGGTCATGCCGATCGGAGGACCGGCGGCATGCCCGTGATAGCCGATGGCGTGGCAATAGATGCTGGGCACGATGCGTTCGCGCGCGGCCTGTGACAGCGCATCGCGCAGTGCCTGGTTGCCGGTGCGCCCGACCTTCGCGTACTGCATGGTCAGGTCCTGCAGGCGGTTGGCCTTGGCCAGGCCGTCCTTCAGGCCCTGCGGCGCATCGGTCTCGCCCGGGCGCAGCACGTAGGCATTGTGCTGCGTGTCGGTCGAGAATCCCATGTAGACGATGCCGAAGTCGGTGTGCAGCATGTCGCCGGGCTGGATGACGCCCTGCATGGTCGTCAGATTCCCGCCCTTGCGCCAGATGGTGACTGACGGCTGGAACCACGACTCGAGGCCGAGCTCGGCCACGCGCTGGCGCATCCACCAGACCACATCCTGCGAGGTGGTCGTGCCCGGCGTGATGACCGTGTTCGAGAACGCCTCGCGGATGATCATGTGCGCCACCTGCATGGCGTGGCGATAGGCCTCGAGCTCCTCAGGCATCTTGACTTCGAGCCAGCCGACGGCCAGCATTTCGGCCGACTTGACGCGGGCGGCGTAGACCGGTCCCAGCGCCTCGAGCAGCCGGCGCTTCTCGTTGGCGGTGATGCCGTCGGCGTGGTTCCACGCGTCTGACTCATTGATGCCGATGACCTTCGGCTGCTTCTCCTCGACCAGCTTGCGCAGGCCCTCGTGCTGGCCGTCGTTGGTCGTCGGATACATCGTGTAGAGCTTGTCGTAGTCGAAGCGCCCGATCGAATAGCGCTCGACGGGCCGGCCGCCCCCGGGGTTGTAGAACACGAGAATGGTGCGCCGCCGCGATGCGAAGTAGGTCAGTGGCGACATCGAGCGGAAGACCGGGTCCTCGTTGTACTCGCGGGTCGGGATGATCCACATGTCGATGCCGGTACGCGACATGAGTCCGGGCAGCACGGTGTCGAAACGCTTCGACATCCACGGCGTGACCAGTGCGTTCTGCTCACGGTGCGTGAGCACCCGCGACTGCGGATTGGGAAAGGTCATCGGGCCCTGCGCCTGCAGCGCGGTGGCGGTGATGAGCAGGCCGGCACAGAGGGGCAGCAGCAGTCGGCGCGTCAGCATGGGCCGTAGTGTACTGCGGGAATCTGGCATGATCGCGGCTGCATGATGACGTCCCTGCTGGTGGCGGTGCTCGTGGTGCAGGGGGTCGTGCCACCCGAGACGGTGCCGCGCCAGGCCCCGGCTCCGGCACCACCCGTGATCGAGCAGCGGCCGACCGACCCGGCGCCCGCTGCCGGAGACCCGACCACGGACACGCCCGCGGTCGACCCCTACGTGGAGGCTGTGACGGTGCGTGGCCGGGCCGCCGAGGTGCCAGAGCCTGGCGTGGCCGCACGCCGCGTGATGGACGCCACGATGCTGCAGGCCGTCCGCGGCGTGCTGGCCGACGATCCGGTGCGCGTGGTCCAGACGCTGCCCGAGGTGGCGGCAGGCGACGATTTCAATGCGCAGTTCGCGGTGCGTGGTCATGGCCCCACCCATCTGGGCCTGGCGATTGACGGCGTCGACTCACCCCTGCTGTTCCACACGGTGCGCGGGGTGAACGACACCGGCTCGCTGGCCTTCATCAACACCGACGTGCTGGGGAGCGCAGCGCTGATGGCCGGGGCCTACCCCCAGCGCGCCGGGGCGTATCTGGGCGCACGGGTCGACTTCACCACGCGCGACGGGGCGCGCGACCGGCTCAGAGGGCGGGCGCTCTTCAGCGCTTCCGGCGTGACCGCTGTGGCCGAGGGTCCTCTCAGACGCGTCCGCGACGGCCAGCCCGCCCGCGCGTCGTGGCTCGTGGCGGCCCGCAAGAGCTATCTCGGCTGGCTGCTGGGGCAGGTCGATCCGTCGCGCACCGAGCGCTTCGGTTTCGTCGATGGCACCGCCATCCTGTCTGCCGATCTGTCACCGAAGCACAGCCTGCGGCTGCTCGCCATCGGCGGTGACGCGGCACTCGACGACCGCATCAGCAATCCCGGCCTCAACTCGCTGGTGCGCGCGCTCAACCAGAGCGGCGTGCTCTCGGCACAGTGGCGCTACACGCCGGGACGCCGCAGCGTCTTCACGCAGCAGCTGTACGTGGTCGCCGCGCGTTACCAGAACCGTGTGCCCGACGGCCGCACACGCGAAGATGGCAGCGACCGCGATGTCACGCTGCGATCGACCCTGCAGCTGGCCATCACCGACACTCAGGGCGTCGAGGTGGGCGCCCAGCAGCAATGGTTGCGCGCCGATCGGCTCGACCGCAGCTTCTCGTCGCGGGGCGAGACCATCACGCTCGATCGCGATGGTGCCTGGGAGGCTTCGGGTGCCTGGGCCTACTATCGCTGGCAGCCGCACCGCACCCTGCAGTGGACCGGCGGCCTTCGCTCAGACCGTTCGTCGCTGACGGGGGCCAGCGCGGTGTCGCCGGTGGTGCTGGCCGAGTGGACACCGAGCGCCTCGTGGCGCATCCGCGGGGGCCTCGGACGCCAGCACCAGCTCGCACGCTTCGACGACACCTGGCCGCTGCCGTCCAGCGGGGCACAGCCGCGCGCGGAGCGGGCCGCCTCGGCCGACGCGGGCATCGAGTGGCGCAGCCCCGCGCACTGGCGGCTGCAGGTCGATGGCTACGTGAGGCACGATCGCGACCGCCTGCGTCTCGAGCAGTCCGAATACCGGCGCGTCGGCACGGCCCTCGTGGCTCCCCGGCAGCCGTTCCGCATCAACGCGATGACCGGCCGGGCCAGAGGCGTGACCTCGACACTCACGTACAGCCGAACGACGATACTGCAGGCGCTGGTGTCGTACACCCTCGCCGAGGCGACCCTGTCGGACCTCACGACCGGTGAGTCGTTCCCCTCGGACTTCGACCAGCGGCACACCGTGAATACTTCGCTGCGGGTACAGCCTGGCCGTGGACTTGGGTTCACCAGCCGCATCCGCTATGGCTCGAACTTCCCCATCGTCGGCTACCTCGATGCGGTGAGTGCCGACCTCTGGCGTATCGGCACGCGGCGCAACCAGAGCCGGCTGCCTGCTTACAGCCGAGTCGATGTGAGGGCCGACTGGACGCCGGCATGGCGCGGGAAGCACGTGACGGTGTTCGCCGAAGTCATCAATGCCCTGGGACGCCGGAACCTGGGTCCGCAGAGTTATTCGGTGCGGCTGCCGGCCGGCACGGTGACCGGGGCGACCGAACCGCTCTTCCCCGTCGTGCCGTCGGCAGGTGTGCTGGTGCAGTTCTGACGCGTAAGATGGCGGCATGACACCCTCGTCCCGGCCCGTTCTTCCCTACGGTACGTGGCCGTCGCCCATCAGCGCGGCACGTGTGGCGGCTGGGGCGCTGCGGCTGAGCGAGGTGCGCGCGGACGGCGACGCGCTGTACTGGATTGAAGGGCGGCCGGCAGAAGCCGGGCGCGCCGTGGTGATGTGCGCGGAGGCGGATGGCACGTGCCATGAGGTGATGCCTGCCGACTTCAACGCCCGCACCCGGGCGCACGAGTACGGCGGTGGTGCCCTGTGTATCGACGCGGGTGTCGTCTACGCGTCGCACTTTGCTGACCAGCGGCTGTATGCCAGGCCGCAGCAGGGCGAGATGAGACCCTTGACGGCCGAAGGCTGTGCCTTTGCCGACGCGTGTCCCGACCCCGCGCGCGCCCGCCTCATCGTCGTGCGTGAAGACGCGCGGTCGCCTGACCGCGAGCCGCGGGCGGCCATCGTGGCCGTGCGAACCGATGGGCGCGACCGCGATGGCCACGGTGTGGTGCTCGTGGAAGGCGCCGACTTCTATTCGGATTCGGTCGTGTCGCCAGATGGGCACCACCTGGCCTGGCTGCAGTGGAATCACCCGCAGATGCCGTGGGACGGGACCGAGTTGTGGGTGGGCACACTCGATGCCGAGGGCTGCATCAGAGACGCCCGGCAGGTGACTGGCGGGCCGCGCGAATCGGTGTTTCAGCCCACGTGGTCGCGCGACGGTGTGCTGCACCTCGTGTCGGACCGCAGCGGATGGTGGAACCTCTATCAGGCGCGTCCCACCGCCGACGGCGCATGGCATCTCCACGCGCTCTGCCCGCGTGCCGCCGATTTCGGGAAGCCGCAATGGGTGTTCTCGATGGCCACCTACGCGCACCTGCGCGATGGCCGCGTGGCCGCCACGTATGTGCACGACGGCCGATGGCGGCTGTGCCTCCTCGATCCGCAGACAGGCGCCGTGGACGAGGTGCCGATGCCGCTCGATGTGATCGCGTCGATGGTCGCCGCCGGTGATGGCGTCGCGTGCGTGGCCGGGTCACCGACGGAGACCCCCGCGGTGGTGCGACTGTCGTGGCCCGGGCCGTCGATACGCATCGTGCGCCGCTCGACCGTCGAGGCGCTGCCGCCGGCGTGCGTGTCGGCCCCGGTGGCGGTGCAGTTCACCGCGCCAGGTGGCGACTCCGGCCAGGATGCGCGCACCGTGCATGCGTTCTACTATCCGCCCGCGCACCCTGACGTGACGGGGCCGTCCGGCGCCGCGCCGCCGCTGCTGGTCATGAGCCACGGTGGACCCACATCGGCGGCCGACCCGACGCTCGACCTGAAGGTGCAGTTCTGGACGAGCCGGGGCTTCGCCGTGCTTGACGTCAATTACAGCGGCAGCACGGGATTCGGCCGCGCCTATCGAGAGCGGCTCAAGGGGCAGTGGGGCCTCATGGATGTCGAGGATGTGGTCGCCGGGGCCATCGCGATGGCCGATACCGGTCGTGCCGACCGGGCGCGCCTGGCCATCCGTGGCGGCAGCGCCGGCGGCCTCACCACGCTGGCGGCGCTGATGCAGCACCGCGTGTTCGGTGCCGGCGCCAGCTATTACGGCGTCACCGATCTCGAGGTGCTGGCGCAGGACACACATAAGTTCGAGGCCCGCTATCTGGACAGCCTTGTGGGGCCCTACCCCGAGTGCCGGGACGCGTATGTGGCCCGTTCGCCTGTCCACATGGCCGACCGATTGCGGGCGCCGGTCATCCTGTTTCAGGGCATGGACGACCGTGTGGTGCCTCCGAACCAGACGGTGCTGATGGCCGAGGCGGCACGACGCCAGGGGGTGCCGGTGGCCTGCGTCATGTATCCCGGCGAGTCGCACGGATTCCGTCAGGCGGCCACGCTCGTGCATGCCCTCGAATCGGAACTGGTGTTCTATGGCCGTGTCTTCGGGTTCACGCCGGCCGGTCCACTGCCGCCCCTGACGATTGACGGGCTCCTCTGAGACAGGGCCCGGTCACGGGACTTGCAGACACGCCGCCGTGGCAATATATTACTTGTTAGTCATACATCAATATTCGAGGTGGCCCATGCATGTTGCCCGCATTTACGAACCCCTGGTTGCGCAGACGTCCTACCTGATCGGCTGTGCCGCCACGGGGGAGGCGCTCGTCATCGATCCGACGCGCGACCTCGACCGCTATTTGGCCGAGGCCGCCCGGGAGGGGCTGCGGATTACCCACGTCACCGAAACCCATATCCACGCCGACTATCTCTCGGGAGCCCGTGAACTCGCCCACCGCACCGGCGCCCGGCTGTTCCTGTCCGACGAAGGCGATGCCGACTGGAAATACCAGTTCGCCCAGGAGGCCACCCTGGTGCGTGACGGCGCGCACTTCATGGTCGGCCGCATCCGCGTCGATGTCGTCGCCACGCCGGGACACACCCCCGAGCATCTCGCGTTCCTCATCACGGACACGGCTGCCGCCGACCAGCCCATTGCGATGGCGACCGGCGACTTTGTGTTCGTCGGGGATGTCGGCCGCCCCGATTTGCTCGAACGGGCTGCCAATTACCTGGGGACGATGGAGGCCGGAGGGCGTGTGCTGTGGAGCAGTCTCCAGCGGCTGACGGCCTACCCCGACTGGCTGCAGATCTGGCCAGGCCACGGGGCGGGGTCCGCATGCGGCAAGGGTATCAGCGCCATTCCTTCCAGCACACTCGGCTATGAACGCCGGTTCAACTGGGCCTTTCAGGTGAAGACGGAAGCGGCGTTCGTCAGCGAAGTGCTGACGGGGCAGCCCGAGCCGCCGACCTACTTCGCCAGGATGAAGCGATTGAACAAACAGGGCCCCGCCCTGCTGGGGGCCCTGCGGGCCGCCCCCCGTCTGGACGACGAGGCCCTGGTGTCGCTGACCCGGCAGGGCGCCGTGGTGATTGACACACGCGGGGGCGCCGCGTCGGCGGCGCAGTCGCTGCCCGGCACACTCAGCCTGCCGATGACCTCCAGCTTCGTCACGTGGGCGGGCTGGCTGCTGCCCTACGACACGGACCTGTACTTCATTGTTGACGACCCGTCGGAGGGGCGTCTGGTCGAGATGGCCCGACAGCTGGCCCTCATCGGGCTCGACCGCATCGCCGGCGTGTGGGACGCCGGTGTCGTGCAGCGCCTGGCGGCCCGTGGTGTCGACATGCAGACGATTCCCCAACTGTCTGTCGATGCCGCCGCCGGTCGTGTCTCGGCACGCGACGTGACGGTGATCGACGTGCGGGGGGCGTCCGAATGGCAGCGGGGACATCTGCCGGGTGCGACGCACATTCCGCTCGGCGACCTGGCGGCGCGTCTGGACGAGGTTCCGGCGGATCGACCGGTGGTGGTGCAGTGTCAGGGAGGCGGGCGCTCCGCGATGGCGGCCTCGCTGCTGGCCCGCGCCGGACGCCGCAATGTCATCAACCTGGTTGGGGGCTTTGCGGCCTGGCAGGGAGCTGGTCTGCCCGTCGTCACCCCGGACGGACCTGTGTCATGAGGCGGCGCCCGATGTCGCCGGTCATGCTGGCGTCGGTGGCGGCCCGCTTCAAGGTACTGGCCGAGCCGGCCCGGTTGCAGGTGCTGCAAGCCCTCCAGAGGGGACCGCAGCATGTGTCGGCTCTGATGGTCAGCACCGGGCTCAATCAGGCCAACCTCTCCCGGCATCTGCAGGTGCTACACACGCACGGCTTCGTGTCGCGTCGGCGAGAGGGGACGTTCATCCACTACGCCATTGCTGATGCGCGTGTGTTTGCCCTGTGCGAGTTGATGTGCGAGGCCGTGAGGCGTCCGGACGCGGCGCCGGTGCGACACGCGACGGCCTGACCCCGGGAGGCGACGGACGGGACGGTTGCAGGACACGGCACTCTGGCTATACTTCAGCGTATGCGCTCTTTGGTTTCGGGGTGCTTCCTCTTCCTGGTTGTCGTCGGGATCGCGGTGGCCGGTCTGCTCTACGTCGGGTATCGCAACGTGCGTCCCTACGTGGAGTCGGTGTCTGACCTGGTGGGTCAGGTCCGGTCGCTCGAGGCCCTGGGCGACGCCGTCGCCAACCGCGCCCCCTTCACCGCGCCGGTGTCCGGTGAACTCACCGCCGCGCAGGTCGGCCGCTTCATTGCCGTTCAAAGTGAGGTGCAGGCACAGACGGGGACGCGCTGGAAAACCATGAGCGACCGCCTGATGGTGTGGGAGCGGGACGAGCATGAGGGGGCTGCTCCTCCCCCGGGCGCCAAGGTTAATCCTGACACGGACCTGCTGCTGTCGCAGCTGGGCCAGCTGATGTACGACACGCGCGTCACCCAGGTGGCGGGGATGAATGCTCAGCAGTTCTCCGTGGACGAGTACGCGTGGGTGCGTCGCCAGGTGTATGCGGCGGCTGGCCTTGAGGTGGCCGAGCACCTCGACTGGCTTGAAATGCTCGAGCACCTCCGCCGCAGCGCCGGGACCGCCACCCCTGCTGACCCGGCGCCCCGTCCCCCGCTGGTTCCCGATGTCAACCGACAGTTGGTGGCGCCGCACCTCGAGTCGCTGAAGGCCGACCTTCCGTACGCCATCTTGGGTTTCTGAGCCAGCGCCCGGGCAACCCGGCCGACGGGGCTGGCGACACCCGCCCGCCTCGCCCCGGGTGCCGTGCCCGGCGACCCGTTCTGCGGTGTTACACACCCGTAACCTGGCTGTCACCCCGTTGTTCCCGGGCTCCATTAGAATCTCAAGCTTATGCGGAACCTTCTTGTGCGGACATGGGCGCTCCTGGCCCTGCTGGCTCTGACGTCGGGCACGGCATCGGCGCAGTTTGAAACGGCGACGGTCATCGGCACCGTGCGCGATGGCTCGGGGGCGGTCATCCCCGGTGCGACGGTGACACTGACGAACACCGCCACGGGTGTGGTGCAGTCGCGTCCCACCGAGGCGGGCGGCAACTACGAATTCTTCAACGTGCGCATCGGCACGTATGTCATCACGGCCGAGCTGTCGGGCTTCACGACGGCGCGCGTCGAGGGTGTGGTGGTGACGGTCGGCGCCCGCCAGCGTGTCGACCTGACCATGGCCATCGGAGGGCTTGAGGAAACGGTGCAGGTGCGGGCCAATGCCGTGCTGCTGCAGACCGACTCGAGCGACCGCAGTCAGGTCATCACCGGCGAGCAGACACGCGCGCTGCCGCTGAACGGGCGCGAGTATTCGGCGCTGGCGCTGCTGTCGCCGGGGGTGCGGCAGTCGGCGCTCAACAGCGGCGGCTTCACGCCGCGCGAGGGCGCCTTCAACGTCAACGGGCTGCGCTCGACGTTCAACAACTTTCTCATCGACGGCGTCGACAACAACGCCTACGGCACCTCGAACCAGGGCTTCTCGAACCAGGTGATGCAGCCACCGCCGGATGCGGTGGCCGAGTTCAAGGTTGTCACCAACAACATGAGTGCCGAGTACGGGCGCTCGGGTGGCGCCACCATCAACGTGGCCTACGCGAGCGGCACCAACCGGTTCCGCGGTTCGCTCTGGGAATTCGCGCGCCGCACCGACTTCAACGCGAGCGGATTTTTCCGACCGGCCAGCGGGCAGAAGCCGCAGTTCGACCGTGACCAGTACGGCAGCGTCGTCGGCGGGCCGATTGTGAAGAACCGGGCGTTCTTCTTTGCCGACGTCGAAATCTTCAGGCAAACGCGTGGCCAGGCGGCCAACTCGAGCATTCCGACGCTGGATCAGCGCGCGGGCATCCTCGGTGTCGATGTCCGGCACCCGACCACCGGGGCACTGTACCCGGCCGGCACGCCCATTCCGATGACGCCGTTTGCCCGCAAGGTGCTGAACGACCTGCCGGCCCCATCGAACGGGGGCACGGTCAACAACCTCCAGATTCTGCAGCTCTTCACCAATTCGACGGACAAGGCTGGCGGGAAGGTGGATGTGCAGGTGACGCCCCGTCTGACGGCGTTCGGCCGTATCGGCTGGCGCGATGCCGACATCTTCGATCAGCCCTCGATCTCGGGCCCGTCGGGGGGCGGCGGCAATGCCGAAACCTACGTGAACAACAAGCAGTTTGCGGGGGGCTTCACCTTCACGGCGACCGATACGTCGCTGCTGGAAGTCCGCATGGGGTGGTCGCGGACCGTCGCCGGTAAGAATCCGTTCGCGCTGTTCGAGAAGCAGGGCACCGCCGATGCGGTCTATGGCATCACGGGCCTGCCGAGCGATCCGCGTGTGGCCGCCGGCCTGCCGTCGCAGCTCATCAACGGCTACTCGGACCTGGGGCGCCAGGCGACCAATCCCCAGTGGCAGTATCCGGAAGTGTGGAATCCGAAGGTGAACTACTCGTGGCTGATGGGCCGGCACTCGATGAAGGCGGGCTACGAGTATCAGAAGGTCTTCACCGAGGTGCAGGACGTCAATCCGCTCTACGGCCGCGATTCGTATGCCGGGCAGTTCACCCG
>JBIIDF010000290.1:0-3914 GCA_044238535.1 Vicinamibacterales bacterium | reverse complement strand
ACGGCATGGTGCAGCCCCTGGCGTGTGGCGACACCATCACGCGCGACGACCTGCTGCGCAAGCTCGTCGAGATGCAGTACGAGCGCAACGACATCGAGTTCGGTCGCGGCACCTTCCGCGTCCGCGGGGACATCATCGAGATCTATCCCTCGTACGACGAGTCGGGCATCCGGGTCAGCCTGTTCGGCGATGACGTGGATGAACTCACCATCTTCGACCCGGTCACCGGCAAGACCCGTCGTCGGCTGGAACGGCTCACGGTGTATCCGAAGTCGCACTTCGTCACCAGCCGCGATCGCTTGAAGGATGCGGTGGTCACCATCAAGGCCGAACTGGAAGAGCGTCGCAGCGAGCTCGAGCGCGAAGGCCGCCTGCTGGAGGCCCAACGCCTGCACCAGCGGACGATGTTCGACTTGGAGATGATTCGGGAAATCGGCTACTGCCACGGCATCGAAAACTATTCGCGTCACCTCACGGGACGCTCAGCCGGACAGCCGCCGCCGACCCTGCTCGACTACCTGCCCGAAGATGCCCTGGTCATCGTCGACGAAAGCCACCAGACCATTCCCCAGATTCGCGGCATGTATCACGGGGACCGTTCGCGCAAGCAGGTGCTGGTCGACTACGGCTTCCGCCTGCCGTCGGCGCTCGACAACCGTCCCCTGAATTTCGAGGAATGGGAAGCGCGCACGCCGCAGCTCATTTACGTGTCGGCCACCCCGGGGCCCTATGAACTGCGCGCCTCGGGCGGCGTCATCGTCGAGCAGGTGATTCGTCCGACCGGCCTGATGGACCCGCCCATCGAGGTGCGCCCGGTCACCGGACAGATTGACGACCTGCTGGGAGAGATTCGCCAACGGACCGCGCTGGGGCAGCGCGTGCTGGTGACGACCCTGACCAAGCGGATGGCCGAAGACCTGACGGGGTACTACCACGAGCTCGGGGTGAAGGTGCGCTACCTGCATTCGGACATCGACACGCTCGAGCGCACCGAGATTTTGCGCGACCTGCGGCGCGGGCAGTTTGACGTGCTCGTGGGCATCAACCTCCTCCGCGAGGGGCTCGACCTGCCGGAAGTGTCGCTCGTTGCCATCCTCGACGCCGACAAGGAAGGTTTCCTGCGTTCGGCCGGTGCGCTCATCCAGACGGCTGGACGCGCGGCCCGTAACGTCGACGGCCGGGTCATCATGTACGCCGATGTGATGACCGACTCGATGCGTGCGGCCATCGCCGAGACCGAGCGCCGCCGCACCCGCCAGTCGGCCTACAACGCCGAGCACGGCATCACCCCGACCTCCATCGTCAAGGCCATCGACGAGGTGATGTCGAGTGTGTATGAGCGTGACTACGGTACCGCCACGCCCGAGCCGGCTGGACCGGCGCGTCCGCGCACACAGGCCGAGCGCGAGGCCCGCATTACCGAACTCGAGCGCGCGATGAAGGCCGCGGCCGCCGAGCTCGACTTTGAGAAAGCCGCCACCCTGCGCGATGAACTGCGCGCCCTGCGAACGCAGGATCTGGGTCTGGGCCCGGTCGAGGCCTGAGGCCGATGGCGATGATCAACGTGCATCGGTTCGATGAACGTCTCAAGGCCGGCCTGCTCGAGCTGCAGGAATACGTGCGACTGTGCACCGCCACGGCGCGCGCGGCGGTGACGCGGCCCTTCTACGGACACGACCTCGTCGAGCAGCTGGAAATCATCGGTCTCGGCTCGATGATGGTGGTCATTCTCACGGGCTTTTTCACCGGGGCGGTGCTCGCGCTGCAGTCGGCCATGACGCTGGACCAGTTCGGCGCGCGCCCGTACGTGGGCCGTCTTATCAGCGCGTCGATGATCAAGGAACTGGGCCCCGTGCTCACGGCCCTGATGCTGACGGGGCGTGTCGGCTCGGGGATCGCCGCCGAGTTGGGTTCGATGGTCGTGACCGATCAGGTGAGTGCCCTGCGCGCGCTCGGCACCGATCCCATCCGGAAGCTGGTCGTGCCGCGTGTGCTCGCCGGATTCTTCATGTGTCCCATCCTCACCATCGTGGCCGATGCGGTGGGCCTCTTCGGCGGATGGCTGATGGCGGTGTACCAGCTGCGCGTAGCCTCGTCGGTCTACTGGCAGTCGGTGGTCGACGGGCTCTACATCGAAGACGTGTGGATGGGCATTCTCAAGCCGTTTTTCCTTGGCGTCATCATCGTGACCATCGGGTGCCATGTTGGCCTGCGCACGAGTGGGGGCACCCAGGGCGTGGGCCGCGCCACGACCAGCGCGGTCGTGGTGGCCTCGGTGACGGTCCTGCTGGTCGACTTCTTCGTCACGCGACTGCTGCTGACGCTCTTCTTCGGATGATGGCCAGCCCCACCGGACTTCCCCGCGAGATCGACATGGCCAACTGGCCGGTGCACAGCCCGGTCGTGGCATTCGACCACGTGGCACTGGCGTTTGACGACAAGGTCGTGCTGGCCGATGTGAGCTTCACCGTGAAGCGTGGCCACACCAAGATTTTCCTCGGGGCCAGCGGGGCGGGGAAGTCGACCGTGCTCAAGCTGATGCTGGGCCTGCTCAGGCCCGATGCGGGACGCATCCTGGTCCTGGGGCAGGAAGTGCAGGGGCTTTCAGAAGAACAGCTGATGCCTGTGCGCCACCAGATGGGCATGGTGTTTCAGGAGGGGGCCCTCTTCGACTCGTTCACCGTCGGCGAGAACGTCGGCTACAAGCTCTACGAGGAAACCAATGAGCCGCTGCCCGTGGTGCGCGCGCACGTCGAGCAGGTGCTGGGCTATGTCGGCCTCAGCGAGCACATCGACAAGCCACCCTCGGCGCTCTCGGGCGGGCAGCGCCGCCGCGTGGCGATTGCCCGCGCCATGGCCGCCAAGCCCGCCCTGCTGCTCTACGACGAGCCGACGACGGGGCTCGACCCGATGACGGCACTGACCATCGATGCCGAAATCATCAAGCTGCGCGATCTGGAAGGCGTCACCACGCTCATCGTGACCCACCAGTTGCGCGACGCGTTCTACATCGCGACGCATGAAGCGCGCCGGGTGACTGACCGCATCGAGATTGTGCCGGCCTCGCCCGAGAAGCTCGCGCAGGCGGAATTTGTGATGATTCGGGACGGACTGATTGCCTTCGAGGGGTCGGCCGAGGAACTGCGGCAGTCCACCGACCCGTATCTGCAGGCGTTTCTGTCGTAACGAGGAGAGACTGTCACCATGCCACGCACCCGATCACTCGCCATGGCCGAGCTGAAGCTGGGCATCATCTCGGTGATTGCCCTCGCATTGGCCGGGCTGCTCATCTTCGCCGTCGGTGGCGGCGGGTTCTTCTGGCAGCGCTATCCCCTGAAGGCCGCGTTTGCCAATGTGGCGACCGTAAAGAGTGGCTCGCCTGTCCGTGTGGCCGGCATCACCTCGGGTGCCGTGTCGCAGGTCACCTTCAACGGCACCACCGTCGAGGTGTGGCTTGACGTGTCGAAGGAGGTGCGCCCGCTCATCACGAGCGAGTCGGTGGCCATCATCGGCTCGATTTCGCTGCTGGGTGAAGGGGCCATCGACATCATGCCGGCCGCCACGGGAACACCTCTGGCCGACTGGGCCTACATTCCCACGGCGCCCACGCCGGGCAGCATCGCCGACCTCACCGAGCGGGCCAGTGGCGGGTTGGCCTCGGGCACGGCGCTGCTGGACGACCTGCGGGCCGGCCGCGGCACGGCGGGGAAGTTGCTGACTGACGAGGCGCTCTATCGCGACCTCGACGCCATGGTCCGGTCTGCGGAACGGGTCACGACCATGGTGGCGCAGGGGGAGGGAACGGTGGGGCGGCTGGTGAAGAATCCCACGCTGGCCCGCGAGCTCGAGGCCTCGGTGCGCGACCTGCGCGCCATCACCACCCGCGTCCGCAACGGCGAGGGCACCATTGGCCG
>JBIIDF010000289.1:0-3932 GCA_044238535.1 Vicinamibacterales bacterium | reverse complement strand
CACCGTCCCCGTGTATTTCACCGTGCCCACGGTAAACATGATCTGCTCGCCGCGCAGTTTCGCGTCGACGAGGGATGTACCGCCGAACGTGCCGTTCAGCATCTGAAACGTCTGCTGCAGCACAAGGGGACCCTGCGGCGTCTGCCACGTGCCTTCGACTTTCGCCGGCACCACCCAGAGCAGCGCCTGACACCAGCTTGAGCAGTTCTCCGTCACATTGACCGTCTCGTCGGCCATCCAGTCTTCCATCGTGAACGAATTGGTCACGATGCGCGTGCCGGGCTTCAGCCCCAGCAGCTTCGGACGCAGCTTCATGTTGATCGACGGCAGCAGGAACATCGTGATCATCTGGGCCTTCGACAGATCGGCTTCGAACAGGTCGCCTTCGATGAACTGCGCACGGTCGCCCACCTTCGCCTCGGCCGCCGACCGGCGCGCCAGCGCCACCATGTCGGGATTGAACTCGACGCCCAGCGCTCGCGACCCGCGCCGCGCCGCGGTAATCACCGTGCGGCCATCACCGGATCCCAAATCGATGAGGTAATCATTCGGCGTCAGCTGGCCCAGGTCGAGCATCTTTTCGACCAGCGCCTGGGGCGTCGGCACCCACACGACGTCCTTCCCCGCCTGTCCCACGGTCGGTTCGTACGGCTTCGGTGCCGTCTGCGCCGCCACCGTCGTCGCCAGCGCCAGCACCCATACACTCAGCATCAGTCGCATTCCGGAACGTGTCGTCATGACTGTCTCCACGGACAGCATCATACGCCGGGCAGGCCGTCCGGGAGACCCCGACCGTCGCGTATCCTAGAGGGCATCGTGCCCGTGTCCCCCTCTGCCCGTCTGTCTGTCTGGAAGTTCGGTGGTGCCTCCCTCGCAGATGGCGCAGCCATCGCCCGCGCCGCCGCCCGCATTGCCGCCCATCGCGGTCCTCTGGTCATCGTGGCCTCTGCGCTTGGGGGGGTCACTGACCAATTGCTGGCCGGGGCGTCTTTGGCGCTGCAGGGACGGGAACGTGAAGCCCTGGCCATCGCCGATGCGCTGCGCGACCAGCACCGCCGGGCCGCCCGATCCACCCGCGCGACCGGCAAGAGCCGTCGAGCGCTGCTCGAGAGCATCGACCTCGCGCTGATCGGGTACTGCGACCTCTGCCGGGCCATCGGCGTCCTGCAGCACCTCGCCCCACGGACCCAGGATGCGCTGGTCGCCCGTGGAGAACAGCTCTCCGCTGCCCTGCTGGCCGCCGCCATCGGCAGTCACCGGAAGCACGCCGAGTTCGTGGACGCGCTCGATGTGATGCGTACCGACGCCCAGCACGGCGGTGCCACCCCGCTGCTGGTCGAGACGACCCGACAGGCGCAGGCACGCCTGCGTCCCCTGCTGACGCGCGGATGGATTCCTGTCGTGCCCGGGTTCATCGGCCGAGCTCCCGACGACAGCATCACCACGCTCGGTCGGGGCGGGTCGGACCTGACCGCCACCACTCTGGCACGTGTCCTGGGTGCCCGAGAGGTGGTGCTCTGGAAGGACGTACCCGGCATCCTGACGTCAGACCCTCGAGTCGTCCCCGACGCACGGCTCATCACGGAAATGCACCACCAGGAGGCGGCCGAAGTCGCGCACTACGGCGCCAAGGTGCTGCACCCGCGGGCACTCATCCCCATCACCGGCACACGCATCACGTTGCAGGTGCGGTCGTTCATCCATCCCGACCAGCCCGGCACGGTCGTCACCGCAAGACACGCCGCCCCGGGCCATCCGGTCAAGGCCCTCGCGACGCTCGCCGGTCAGGCCGTCGTCAGCGTCAGCGGAAATGGCATGGTCGGTGTGCACGGCATCGCCGCCCGCACGTTTGCCGCCGTCGATGCCGAACGCCTGTCCGTGTCGACGATTTTCCAGGGCTCGTCCGAAAACTCCATCGGATTCACAGTGCCCGCTGCGGAAGCTGACCGTGCCGTGGCGCGAATCTCGGCCGCATTTGCACAGGAGATCGCGACGGGGCTGATCGACGCCGTCACCGCACGCCCGGGCGTGTCAGTGCTGGCCGTGGTGGGTGACGGCATGGCCGGCACCCCCGGCATCGCCGCCCGCGTGTTTTCATCGCTGGAAGAGGGCGGCGTCAACGTCATCGCCATTGCGCAGGGCTCGTCCGAGCGAAACATCTCATTCGTCGTCGATGCCGCACAGGCCACCGAGGCCGCACGGCGTGTGCACGCGGCATTTCAGCTCTCGAAGATCGGCGGCGGTCTGGCCGGGCGCATGCCGTTCACCGATGTCATCCTGCTGGGCTTCGGTGGCGTCGGTCAGGCCCTGGCCTCCCAGATTGCCGCTCTCGATCTCGCCGCGCACATCCGTGTCGTCGGCACCATCGATCGCTCCGGCTATGTCTTCGACGCCGCCGGTCTTTCGGCCGCGACGCTGCGCCGTCTCGCCAGGGCCAAGCGCGACGGACGCTCGCTCGCTGAGGCGGGCGGACACGCCGCAACAGCTGAGGCCGCGCTCGCGCATATCATGGCCCACGCGCTGTCACACCCGGTCATCGCGGATGCCACGGGCGACGACACCGGCTCATGGCTCGCCGCAGCGCTGACGCAGGGCTGTGATCTGGTCCTCGCCAACAAGAAGCCGCTCGCCGTCGGCATTCGCGAATATCGGCACCTGTTCCAGACCGCCCGGAAGCACGGACAACGCATCCGGTTCGAGGCCACCGTGGGCGCAGGACTTCCGGTGATCGACACGTGGCACAAGCTGGACGAATCCGGCGACCGCGTGCGCCGCATCGAGGGATGCGTCAGTGGCACGCTGATGTTCGTGCTCGATGCCGTCTCGCGCGACCAGCGCTTCTCTGACGCCGTGCGCGAGGCAATGGCACGCGGGTATGCCGAACCCGATCCGCGCGACGACCTGAATGGCGCCGATGCGGGCCGCAAGGCCCTCATCCTGGCACGGCTGCTCGGCTACGACGGCCCACCCGCCACGCCCGAATCACTGGTGCCGGCCTCGATGCGCGCCCTGACGCGCGAACGCTTCCTCGAGGCGTTGTCGTCACTCGATGCACGGTGGGCCACGCGGGTCGAACAGGCCCGCCGCCGCGGACGCGTGTGGCGCTATGTGGTGTCGGCCACCCCGCGCGGATGCACCGCCGCGCTGGCACAGGTGCCCGCCGCGAGCCCCATGGGGGCCGCAGGAGGCACCCGCAGCCTCCTGGTGTTCACCTCCGACCGCTATCGCGAGGAACCTCTGGTCATCAGTGGTCCAGGCGCAGGCACACAGGTCACGGCGGCCGGCATGCTCAACGACATCCGGGCGCTGGCACGCACCACGTAGAATGGGGCACAGATGAAGGGCATCATCCTCGCCGGCGGTTCCGGCACACGCCTGTATCCGGTCACCCGCGTCGTGTCCAAGCAGTTGCTGCCGGTCTACGACAAACCGATGGTGTTCTATCCCCTCAGCGTCCTGATGCTCGCCGGCATTCGCGACATCCTGATTATCTCGACGCCGGACGATACCCCGCTCTTCGAGCGCCTGCTCGGCACCGGAGCCGCCTGGGGGCTGAACATCTCCTACGCCGTGCAGCCCTCGCCGGATGGCCTCGCACAGGCCTTCCTCATCGGTCGAGAGTTTGTCGGCAGCGACAGCGTCGCGCTGGTGCTGGGCGACAACATTTTCTACGGCAGCGACCTGTCCGCAGAACTTCGGCGCGCCTCCACACAGTCGGCCGGTGCCACGGTATTCGCCTATCAGGTGCGCGACCCGGAACGCTACGGCGTGGTCGAATTCAGCCCCGACGGTCGGGCGATCAGCCTCGAGGAAAAACCGCGAGAGCCTCGTTCCCGCTGGGCAGTCACCGGCCTGTACTTCTACGACAATCAGGTGCTCGACATTGCCGCAGCACTCACACCGTCGGCGCGAGGCGAACTCGAAATCACCGA
>JBIIDF010000288.1:0-3933 GCA_044238535.1 Vicinamibacterales bacterium | reverse complement strand
GCGTGGTGAGCCAGCCCTCGTGGGGATGTTCGTGGATGCGGCCCGCGTCGACGAGGGGGGCGAGCGTCTGACGCAGCTCCCGCTCCGCCGGGCGCTGGCACTCGAGCGTGCCGTGCCGCGCCAACGGGCCGGCGAGGGCTTCGTCGTAATCGGTGTCGGCCATCACGTAGTCGATGGCCACGCCGCGCGCGGCCTGCTCGAGCGCGAACTGCCGCTGGTTCGCGAGAATCAGGGCCAGTTTCTGCTGGTGATATGGACGGCGCCGGCCCTTGGCGGTGGTTTCCACAAACACGAGCCCGGCCTCGCGCGCGGGCCGTCGGGTCCAGGCACCGGTGTGCGCCGACAGCTGGTCATACGGCACGTAGGTCCAGGTGCGTCCGTCGACGGGAACGGCGTGCTGGCGAAGGCGTGTGCGGAATGCGGAAGGCACCCTCAGTGAGACGCCGGGGCGTGCAGGGAAGATGCCGGGAGACGGGGATGGCGAGGGACATGGCCCCCGGCCAAATCCACTAGAATCGCAGAGGAGTTTGCTGTGCTGACGCTGCGTACGGTGTCGAAAACATTCGCGACGCCGACAGGCGATGTCGCACCGCTCCGGTCGGTCTCACTGGAGATCGCCGAGGGGGCCCGCGTTGCCGTGGTCGGGTCTCCGGCATCGGGCAAGAGCACGCTGGCCCTCATCGCAACCGGCCTGCTGCTGCCGGATGCGGGAGCGGTGCTCGTGAACGGACACGACCTGACGACGCTCGACACCGACGGTCGGGCGCGTCTCCGCCGACGCGCTATTGGTCTCGTCACCAGCGATGCCCTGCTCTGTGGGTCACTGACCGTGCTCGACAATGTCTGCCTGCCCCTGTCGGGACCCGTGCCTGATCGGGAAGCACGCGAGCAGGGTCGCGCACTGCTGGCCGCGTTGGCACTGGATGACGCGCAGGATGCGTATCCCGAGCAGTTGTCTCCGCTCGACCAGCGTCTCGCAGGACTCGCGCGCGCATCGGTTCGCCTGCCCCGGCTGCTCGTGACCGACGCCGGCGCACGAGGCCTCACCCCCGACGGCCAGCGCACCTTCACCGATGTGCTGCTGCGGCTGCAGCAACGGTCTGGCGCGGCACTGCTGATGCTGTGTGACGACCCTGCCGAGGGCGCCGCCTGCGACACGATCCTGGGTTTTCGTGACGGCATGCTCGCGGAGACGTGGCGATGAAGGGGCCCGGCGTCACGGCGCTGCGTGAGCAGTGCGCGTCGGTCCCCCCGTCGACGCTGCTGGCTGCGCTGCTGGTGGTGGCGGCCGTGCTGTGGCCGTGGCACGCGTGGCAGACACGAATACATCGCGTTCGGATGCCTGTCGGCCGCACCGAGTCGGTCATCACGACGCAGGGCAGTTTCAGTGCCCGCCTGCCTGCAGGACTCAAGGTGGCCGGCGGCGGCACCATCACCGACGCCATCGGCCTGCTCGTCATCGAGGGCGTCGCGACACGCGAGGACACAGCGCAGCACACGCCCGTGCGTGTGCACGCGGTCGACGACCGGTTCTGGACGTTCCATGAACGGGACGGCGAGGCCCCCGGTGCCGGCACGGCCGTGATCACCGACGCCGTCGCCAGCGCCCTCGGGGCCGAGACGGGTGGCCGCCTCCGCCTCCGCGTCTCGGTGCCGTCGGACGTGCCCCGGCCGAGTGTGCTGGCCGCCGGGTTGGACGCGCAGCCGATCGATGTCCGCATCGCGGCGGTCCGTCCCGTCGGCGCTGGTGACAGCGTCACTGCCGGGGTCGAGCCTGAGGCCCCGCGCACCGTCTACGTGTCGCTGTCATGGATGCAGCGGCAGCTTGAGCTCGCCGGCCGGATCAACACCGTGCTGCTGCGCTTTTCGGCCGATGCCCGGCGCGATGATGGTGCCCCCCCGCCTGATGACGTGATCATGCGGGCCTGGCTGGCGGCTGCGGCACTGCCGGACCATGGGGTGCGCATCCGGCGGGTGCCGGGCGACAACGTGATGGCGCTCGATGCACTGGGCGGTCTCTTCGACCCGGCGCTGGCCACGCGGGTCATGACCGCCCTCTCGCGCGCGGGGCGTCCCGCCGTTCCGGCACTCAGTAGTGTCGGGGTCACCCTTCGTGCCGGGGACCGCGTGGTGACGTCCTCGACGATCACGGCCATCGACCCGGATGCGTATCTCGCGCTGTCGCTGCCCTCGGGACCGGCGCGGCCGGGCGACGGGTCGACGGGCACCGACGATGCCCTGCTCCGCAGCGCGCTCCAGGTCAATGTCGGGCGCCGTGGCGTCCGTGTCGGTCGCGTGCAGGTCACCGACCTGACGCCCGCCCGTCCGTCCCCGCGCGCCCCCCGGCCCCGCACGTCCGGTGCCCGCGTGCCCGCGACGCCCGCCCCCGACGGTGCCGTGTGGCTCAACGAATGGGCCGCCGCCGACCTGCAGGTGACCACCGGCGACCAGGTGCAGCTGTCCTGGCCCGTCTGGCAGGACGAGCGCGGCCTCACCCGACGACACGGCACCTTTGATGTCGCGGGCACCGTCCCGATGATGCGCATCGGCGGCGACCGCTCGCTGCTCCCCGACCTGCCCGTTCTCTCGGCCGTCGACTCGCCTCGCGCCTGGCCGGCCGCCTGGCGCGATCCCGACGCACCGGTCCGCCCCGAAGACGAAGCCTACTGGCGTCAGTGGAACACGGCACCGCGCGTGCTGCTGCCCCTCGAGCGGGGCCAGCAGCTGCTGTCGGCCTCGCCCGGCGCTCTGTCGTCCATCCGCTTTGCCCTCGGGGACGCCGACCTGGTCGCGGCCGCCGTGCGTGACGCGGTCACCGTGCGCGTGCGCCTGCGTCATCCGGGCCTCGAGGCCGCGGCACGACTGCGGGCCGACCTGCCCAGCCTGCTGCGCACCAGCGCCCCGGTCTGGCTGCTGGCCGTGCTGCTGGTGACCTGGCTCGGCCTGGCCCTGCAGTGTCCCGGTGCCATCCAGACGAGGCGGGCGGCGATTTTCTCGATCCACGGGCTCACACGCCGAGAGATTGCCGACGACCGTCTGCGGCGGGCGCGGGCGCCTGTCGTGCTGGCCACCGTCGCCGCGACGGCCATCGGGGCCGCCGGGCTGCTGGAGTCGGGGCGTCCCATTCACACGATCGACGTCCTTGTGGTCTCGCTCGCAGCAATGCTGTCAGGCGGCGTCCTGTGGCTGGTCGTTCTCGCCGAGGCGCAGCGGGCCGGGTCATCGGGAGAGCTGCCGCTCGCCTTCGGCGTCCCCAACGCACGCGACGCCAGACGAGGCCGGGACACCCGGCGCGCGCGGTGGCTGCGTGCGGGTCTGGCGGGAGCGATGGTCGTCACCGGCGCGTGGGGCGCGTGGCCGACGACCGCACGGGTCCGCACCGACGCCATCGCCCCCGACCAGCTGGTGGTGCTGCGAGTCGAAGTGCCGCGTGCGATGGCGCTGACCCCGTCGGGGCGCGATGCGCGTGCCGCACTTGGACTCGACGAACATCCCGCCTGGGACCGCGCCGTGGTGGCCCCCATCCTCATCCGGGACGCCAGCGTCCCGGTGTTCGGCGTGCCAACGTCGCTGGCGACGGCGCTGGGGCTTGAGGCGATGCCGACCGATGGGGTGGGCGCGTGGCCGACCCGGTGGGCGCGATGGCTGGGCGTGTCTGCACCGTCGCAGCCCCAGTCGCTGGACCCGCGCGATGCGGAGGCCCTGGTGGCGACGACCGGGGCGGTTCCCGAGGCGGCGGCCGTGCTGCCACCGGGGCTGCTCGTCACCGAGGCCACCTTCGTGCGCGCCTTTCCCCTGCACGAAGGACCGCGTGCCTGGTGCATCGTCGCCCCACGCGCCGATGCCGACACGATCGCCGCGGCACTGCGCGAGCGGCTCGGCGTGCATGGCGTGGTGATCAGGCCTCCGCAGGCGCTGCCCGAGGGCTGGAGG
>JBIIDF010000287.1:0-3938 GCA_044238535.1 Vicinamibacterales bacterium | reverse complement strand
GCCGGTGGCGCCCCCGTCGGACTGGTGATCAACTGGGCACGCTCGGTGCTGGAAACACACCGGGTCGAGACAGCGACCGAACACCTGCGCACGGTCCGGCAGCACGGGCGCCTGCGGGGCGTCTGTTTCTCAGGATGTTCGGGAGCGTCCACCCCGTACGGCGCATGGCAAGACACCCACATGCCGCACACGCAGACGGCGACGACCCCTCACGGTGCGGCAGGGTCGCTGCTCACACCGGCGGTTGTTGCTGCCGTCGGTGAGGCGCATCGACAGGCGCCGCTGCTGTTCACGGCCGGAAAAATCGGCATCCGCCCTCACGGCGCGAGCGTGGACTCGCGGCTCGCCATCGCGACCGAGCTCGTGCAGCTGATCGCTGACGCGTGGCGCGATCCGGCTACTGACGGGCATCCATCCCGTCAAACTGCCTGAACGGATTTTTCAGCCAGCCCATGGACCGGTCGGGCAACTCGGCACGCACCCACCAGGTGTAGTCCAGCGGGGCCTGCTCGAGCGGCACCGTATAGGCCACCACCAGGTCGAGTGACCCGCGATGCACGGTCCCCTTGTGCACCACCACCAGAGCACCCTCCCCTGCCGGATACAGCACCAGGACCTGATCGCCCTGACTCATGCCGAGCGCACGGTCGTCTGGGCCGAGGGCCGTGATGGTGGCCGCACGCGGCAGGGCGCGTACCTCGGTCGCCAGCGCCAGCACCGCTTGTCCCGGTGACAGCGGGACGCGCGTCACCGAACTGTCCGGGTGGTCATACACCGTCACCGACTCGCGGGCGGTCCAGCGCCCGAGCTGGCAGCCTTCGAATGGACACGCGCCTGAATGCAGCACCTGTTCCGGTGGGGCCGACGGCCGAGGCATGGTCTCGCTCCCATACGGGCCTTCGGCGGCCGGTGACGGGGCCGGTGACGAACACGCCAGCGCAATAGCCAGCACGCCGGCCACCACGATCAGCCGCAGCACCTTCTGCCGCTCCGCAGGCGTCTGCATCACAGGTCCCCTGAGCCGCGCGTCAGCGGGGCGCGTCGTGCTTCATCTCGACGACGATGACTTCCATCGGCTCCTTGCCGTAGTTCATGTCGCCGTGCTGAGTGCCGGGAGCGTCGGGCCCGAGCCAGTAGGCCTTCCCCGTCTCCCACGTCATCTTCTCCATCGTCTTGCCCTGCGCGTCGACGACATCGAGCGTACCGCCCTTCAGGGCCACGATGGTGCGGCCATGCTCGTGCCGGTGCAGGGCGAGCGGCTGGTTGGGATAAATGATCGACTTCCAGACCTTGACATTGGCGTTGTCAAACTGGGGTTCCCGTCGTGTGCCCGAGGCCTGCTGCTGATACACGGCATCGACGGCGGCAGTGGTGAGGCAGACGGTGGCGAACACGGCGAGCGCGAATCGGGATCGGGACATGGGGAGCGACTCCGCAGAAAGACGAACGGGTCGCCCTCCGTGGATGGAGAGCGACCCGACCGTGAGGTGGAACAGACCGTCCTTACGCCGCCGACTTGGCCGGCTGCGCGAGGACCTTGCCGAACACTTCCACCGCCTTCTTCATCTCGTCCATGGTGCCGACCGAGATGCGGGCGTGGGTCTTCTCGTAGGGCGGGAAGTCGCGGGCGACGAGCACGCCTTCCTTGAGGCAGGCATCGCGGAATTCGCGCGCCGGCCGCTTGATGTTGATGAACATGAAGTTGGTCTGCGAATCGGTCGGCGTGTAGCCGCGGTCGGCAAACCACTTCTGCGTGAAATCGCGGGCGGCCTTGTTGCGGGCCTGCTCGTCCTTCACCCACTGGTCAGGCACCTGCAGGGCCGCCTTGACGCCCATGAGCCCCATGATCGACACATTGTTCGTGCCGTCCCAGGCCTTCAGCTTGGCGATGGTGTCGGCGTGCGCGATGGCGAAGCCCATGCGCAGTCCGGCCATGCCGAGGCACTTCGAGAAGGTGCGGGCCACGATGACGCGGGGGTTCTGCACCGCCAGCGGAATCATGGTCTCGTATCCGGGCATGGTGGCGTATTCGAAGTACGCCTCGTCGACCAGCACTGTCGTGGTGGGCGACTGCTTCATCAGGGTGTCGAGGTAGGTGCGCGTATCGCCGGCGGTCACTGCCGTCCCGACGGGGTTGTTGGGATTGCAGAAGAACACCAGGCCGGCCCCCTTCGAGGCCTGCTGCATGGCATCGAGGTCCATGCGCAGGTCGGCGGTGAGCTTGACGCCCGTGATCGGGTTGCCCATGAGACGCGCATAGTCGGCGCATTCCTCGTAGGCCGGGATCGTGGCGGTGAGGCCCGCCGTCTTCGAGGTGAAGACGTGGGTTGACGTGCGGAGAATCTGGGTCGAACCGGAGCCGATCAGCACATTCTCCGGTTTGACGCCGTGCTTCTTCGCCAGCAGGGCGGTGATTTCATCCACCGCCGCGTAGTTGTAGCGGCCCCCTTCGGCGAATGCGCCGCGGACGCCCGCGAGCACCTCGGGGTGGCAACCAAGCGGGTTCTCGTTGCTGGAGAGAATGATGGGAGACGGCGTGCCCTGGGCAAACACCGCTTCGGATCCGAACAGCGAGCCTTCACGGCCACGCGCCCCGACCCACATTCCCGCCGCACCGACGCCCAGCGTCTGCACAAACGAACGTCGCGAGAGCGACATAGTGGACTCCTCCTTGACTCTGGACATCGGATTACTGCTGCTTGTCCTTGCTGGACGTCGTCGTGGTCGACCCCAGCACCTTCTTGAACACCTCGACGGCCTTCTTCATTTCGTCCATGGTGCCGAGCGAAATGCGGACGTGGGTCTTCTCGTAGGGCGGGAAGTCGCGACCGACCAGCACGCCCTGGGCGCGGCACGCATCGCGGAAGCCCGCGGCGGGACGCTTGATGTCCAGGAACAGGAAGTTGGTCTGCGAATCGGTGCCGGTGATCCCCATGTCGGCAAACGCCTTCATGGTGAAGTTCCGCACCTCGGTGTTGCGCTTGCGCTCGGCCACGATGTGCGCATCGTTGGCATAACCCACGATGGCGCCACCCAGGGTGAGGGTGCCGAGTCCGTACGGCATCTTGAAGGCGGCAATCGACTTGACCGTCGGGGCGTGCCCGATGGCGTAGCCTGCGCGCAGGCCGGCCATGCCGTAGGCCTTCGAGAAGGTGCGGGTCACAAACACATTGGGCGTGGCCAGCGCGACGTCGATCATCGACCCGTACGACGGGTCGGTCACGTAGTCGTGATAGGCCTCGTCGATGAGGATGACCGTGTCGGGCGACGCGTCGCGAATGGCCTTGACCATGTCGACCACGGCCGACTTGCCGTGCACCGTCGCCGTCGGATTGTTGGGGTTGCAGAAGAAGACCAGGCCGGCCCCCTTCGACGCGTCCACCATCTTGGCGATGTCGATGCGCAGCTTGCCGTCCAGGGCCGCTTCGCGGACCGGGATGCCCATCTTCTTCGCCATGTCGCGGGGCGTCTCGTACGAGGGCCACGCGGTCACCAGCGGCTTGCTCGCGGAGGCGAAGGCACGGACCGAGTGCAGCAGCAGTTCGCCGGATCCCGGCGCCAGCAGCACGTTCTCGTTCCTGGCGGCGTTTTTCTGGGCGATGGCGCTGATGAGGGCGCCTTCCGTCTGCTTGGCGTTGAACGGATAGCGGTGGGCTTCAGGGAACTTGCCCACAATGGCGTCGAGCACGTGCTGACCGGGCCCGAGGGGATTTTCATTGCTGGCGATGCGGATGGGACGGGCCCCTGCGGCCATGCCCTGCTCGCCAAACTCTGTCAGACCGGCTTCACGACCACGCGCGGCAATCCACTCGGCAGGAGAGGACGCCTCGATGGGCGAGAGACGCTGAAAGAGTCGCCGACGGCTCAGCGACATACACTTGCCTCCTTGGTGTCCTGCGGCGGGGATTGCCGTCAGGAATCTCATTCAACCCGGATTC
>JBIIDF010000286.1:0-3958 GCA_044238535.1 Vicinamibacterales bacterium | reverse complement strand
AATAGACGCACGCCTGGCAGTGCTGGTTGCGCTCCACCGCCCCGGTGTCGAAAAAGCGCCGCTGGTCCGCATATGCCTCCTCGAGCCAGTAGGGCTCCGGTTGCACCTGGAGAGACCCGCAGCATTCGCACCGCCCGAACCCGACCTCGTGCCTGCTCAGAATCGTCAGGCGAAACTGTTCGGTGGTGGAGCCACCACACAGGCGGCATCGGGAGTCAACGACAGACATGCGATTTTGTGTGGGATACGTTCGCTTTACTGCCTCAGTCCAGAGTGCGACTCCACCAGCCGGCCCCACTCCAGGTCCTGCCGCGCCGCGTCGCACCTTCCACGCGGTCCTGCCAGGCGCAGAGCGTGCCGACCGCAGCCTCCTTGAGGGCCCGCACGGCCGCTTCCCCGGAAGGCGGATATGCATCCGCCGCAGCGTCGAGGACTGCGTCAACAGCCTTGATGGTGGACGACTCGTTGTCGACCACTGTGGCACCGAGCCCCGCCGCGAGATCCACGCGCGAGTCCGTGCGGAAAAGCAGGGCCGGGATGCCGAGCGAACGGGCTGCTACCGCGCCGTGCCGATAGTCCGTATGAAGTGGGGCATTCCCTGACATAACGGTCTCCATCAGACGCTGGGGCAGATCACGTAGGGCAGCTTTCGCCGCCACAACGCCTCGGCGGATTGTAGCCCAGGGCTCCGAACCCGGCAAACTTATCGGAAAGCCCCCTTCCAGACCCCGAACTCAAGGACCGTCGGCGCGGCCGGCAGCCGCACCGCTCGCGGCAGCTTGTTCCGGGAGGCGTAGATCCGCGCGCCCTCGGCGAAGGTCTCGGACCGCACCATCTCCGTCCGCGGGCCGTCGAAGAGCCTGGTCGTCTGGAGGCATCCGTCGATGTCGCTGGTGTCCTGCGCGACCGACCGCCCCGCGGCCGCGAGGCCGCTGTGAAACTCGTCGCAGATCCGACCGACCTCCGCCCTGGCTTCCGCTCTCCAAGCGTTCGGCATCATGGCCCCCACGACGACCTGTGAAAAACACTCTCGGCGGTCAGATGTTCAGGGCCGCTCCGCGCGGCGTGACCAGCGATCCACCCTCCACCCGTCCAAGCGGTTGGTGCCCTGCCACGGAGGCGCCCCGGGTACCGCCGGCGCGGGAGTCGGACCACCGCCCTCAGCACCCCTGCTTCCTGCCGACGTAGATCTCCCCGCAGCAGCGGTTCTCCAGACCATGGCGGACGATGCCGGCGGCATCGAGCAGGTCGCGAGCTCGGACCACGGTGACACTGAATCCGCTCTCCGCGAGCCTGTCCGCGTAGTCGCGGCCGTAGTTGCGGGCGTGGTCGAAATGCCCGTAGCCCCTCTGGCGGTCGGCCGGCTCGACGATCGCCGGATCCTCGAAGGTCTCGCCGGTCGGCATCACAGGAACATTGAGGAACGCGAAGCCCGTGGGGTGAAGCACCCGGCAGAGCTCCCGCATCGCCTTCCGGTCGTCCGGGATGTGCTCCAGCACGTGCGAGCAGCAGATCACGTCGAAACTGTCGTCGTCGTGATGGATGTCGGTGATGTCCAGCCGCTCCATGGCGGCGGTGTTGTTGAGGTCGGCGCTGAGGTATCCGGGGTCGCAGGCGGCGAAGATCGTCCCGAGGCAGATCTCGGGGGCGACGTGGAGCATCCGCCGCGGCTGCCCGTCGAACAGCGGAGTCCTCCCCCGGAGACAGAGCAACTGCAGCCGATGCCGCTCGAGCGACCCGCAGTGCGGGCACTGCGCATCGGCCCGGGCGATGATGCCGTAGTGGCCGAAGGCCTCGCAGTCTCGCTCGCACACGACGCAGAATCGGCTCATGGAATGCCCCGCCGTATCGGCCGGATGAGGTTGGACAGCGTGCATGATGGGACTCCTGATCGTACGGGAACCGGGCCGGACGTGGGGCGAAGGCGACGTCCCCCCGTCTTCAGTCGCGGAACTGTTTAGAGTCCGGCGTCGACTATACCCCGTTCGGCTGCCGGCTTTCTGGCGTGGAGGGCGGGCGTGAGCCCGGCTACGGCAGGTCTGCGTCGGGGCCCACGATACCGCGAGCCTCGTCGCGAAGTGCTTCGGCGTCGAGACGATACCCGCGCGACGCCGCCCACGCGATCGCGGCGCGATAGTTGGCGACGGAGCACCTCGTCGCCTCCGCAGCCCGACGTCGGTACTCCTCGGCGGCCATGTCGTCGCCCAACCGCGCCGCACACCGGGCGGCCCCCGCCAGGCTGCCCGGACTGCCGTCGCTCAGCACGCCCAGCCACTCGTACACAGCCCGCGCCTGTGCATCGCGTCCCTCGACCTCCAGCGTGGCCGCGAGCGGCTCCAGTTCGGGAATGCAAAAGGCCCCTGCTCCGGCCTCTTCGACAATCGCCTCAATGGCGCTCACGCGTGTCGGATCCGCCGCTGTGGCGAGGAACGCCCGCAGCGGAGCGAGCGGGTCGCCATGCATCGAGCGGTTGATCAGCCGCACGTGCCGCTCGCTCAAGCGCACCTGCCGGACCGGCAGATGCCGCTGCGGATCGAGCACCAGGAGCCCGGGACGCCGGTCACGGTCATCCAGTACCGCCAGCAGTTTGGGGATCAGGCGCTGTGCGGCGTTGCACACGATGATATCGGCGTGCTGGGCGGCATGGATCAGGCCATCGAGCGACTCCAGCGATTCGCCCGCGCTGAACGTGACGTCCTCGCCGGTCATCACCGCACGGGCGGCCTCCCCGTGAAGGCCGATCGCCCGCTCCATGAGTTTCGCGAGCCCCGCCGTGATCGTGCCGCCGGTCCCGGCAGATCGCATCACGCTGTGAGCGGTGCGTTCGTACCCATCGGTGAAAACACGGAATTCGGCCCCTCCGGGCCCAAGTAAGTCGCGCACGACGTCCATCACAAGTCGGGCACCCACGAACGGCGTGGCGAGGGCCGGCCGGGCAACCCGCACGTGGGTTCCCCACGCACGATAGTGCACCGGACCGATCAGGGGCACGTCAGCCGTGTCGCCGCACCGCAGGTGCAGGAGCACGCGCAGGCCCCGCGCCGGAGCCCACGCGTGGCGCGGCGCGAACACCTTGCGCAGCTCGGCACGGAACGACAGCATGCCGGGTGATTCATCCCAGCGCATCAATTTCTGCACAAAATCACGTTCGGTGACCTCGATCACCACCATGCGGGTGCCGGCCGGCATCTGATCGGCGACCATGGCCACGAGGTCCTGCGGCGTGCGGGCATCACAGGCCCGGGCGCGCGCTCCGGTGAGCTCCACCCGAGCTTGCGGCAACATCGACTCCTCCGCCGACAGCACCGGAAACCGGCGACTCAGATCGTAGCGTGACCAGAACTCGTGCCCGCTACGCAGCGTCGTGAACGGAGTCAAGCGAAATTCGCACCCGCAGCGGGTGCCGATGTCGTAGGCCAGCGCCAGTGTCGTGAGTTGGTCGGTGAAGCCGGCATTCGCCTTCGGCACGACGGTGAACAAAGTTTTCATGTCATGTTCGAGCATGACGGGTCGGGCAGCCGGCGGCCAAACCGAGGGCGTTCACTCGGGGGTTCGCCAGCATGCGGGGAGCCGAACCGCGGGCTTCGCCAGATTGTCGCGGTCCAGCGGATGAGGGAAACGGGGGGCGGGCGCACCTGCGACCATTCGGTCGCTACGCAGGACAGTGAACTCCATGGTGCGCGGTATCTCGATCCCGTGGGCCGTGTGCACGCCGCAGCAATTGTTGGGAAGGATATGGACGCAGGCGTGCGTCGCCAGAAGCCGGGAAAACATCGCCGCCGTCGTCGTGAAGAATGGCGGCTGCCACAGCCGCTGAAGCCGACGAAACTCTACCACGAGGATGCGAAACCGCCGCAGCTCCGCAGGCGGCAGAACATGCAACACGTCGAACTCGCCTCCTTCGATGTCCATCGGCAGGAGCAGCTCGGCGGCAGGCGGGACTCCACTTGCCTCGAGC
>JBIIDF010000042.1:0-13906 GCA_044238535.1 Vicinamibacterales bacterium | reverse complement strand
GCTCGAACCCGTACGAACAGTTCATGATCTGGAACCGCATGACCGGGCCGTATGCCTGGTCGTACTGGATGCTGATTGCCATCAACGCCGGCATGATTCAGTTCCTGTGGTTCCAGAAGGTGCGTGCCAATCTCAAGCTGCTGTTTGTCATGTCGCTCTTCGTGAGTGTCGGCATGTGGCTGGAACGCTTCGTGATTCTCGTCACCACCCTGCACCGCGACTTTGTCCCGGGCAGCTGGGGCATGTATTACCCGACGCAGTGGGACTTCATGACCTTCGTCGGCACGATTGGACTGTTCCTGACGCTGTTCTTCCTGTTCATGCGGTTTGTGCCGATGATCTCGATGTTCGAGGTGCGCACATTGCTGCCGCAGGCGAAGGTGAAGAGCGAACACGGGCACGGACACTGAGGCGGACCAGACACTGCGCGGGCCTGTCGGCCTGCGGATGAAAGAGTGCTATGGCACACGGAACGGCACAGGAAAATCCGATGTATGGGGTGATGGCCGAGTTTGACTCGGTGCAGGCCCTCGTGGATGCGTCGACGCAGGCGGTGGCCGCCGGCTACACGGTCATGGAAGCCTACTCGCCGATACCGGTCGAGGAGCTGAACGACATCATCCACAAGAAGCGCACCAAGCTCAGCCGCTTTGTGCTCGTGGGAGGACTCAGTGGCATGGCCGCCGGGTTCAGCCTGCAGTACTGGGCGTCGGTCATCGAGTATCCGATGAACATCGGCGGTCGTCCCTTTGCGACCTGGCCGGCGTTCGTGGTCCCGAGCTACGAGTTAACGATTCTGTTCTCGGCGCTGACCGCGGCCATTGGCATGTTTGCGCTGAACGGCCTGCCCCAGCCCTATCACCCGGTGTTCAATGTCGAGCGGTTCTCGATGGCGAGCTCGGACAAGTTCTTCCTGGTGATTGAGACGACCGATCCCCGGTTCCACCACGGGGCGACCACCCAGTTCCTCAACGACCAGGGTGCGAAGGGAGTGTACGACGTTGCGGCCTAACGTGATTTTCGTGGTGCTGCTGGCGCTCGGCGTGAGCGCCTGCCGTCAGGATATGCACGATGCGCCGCGCTACGAGGCGTATGAAGCCAACAGCTTCTACGCCGACGGTCGCGCGTCGCGCGAGACGCCCAGTGGTACCGTCGCGCGTGGCTGGGAGCGCGCAGACGATGTGTTCTATACCGGCCGGATGGCAGACGGCCTGCCCACCGAGCAGGTGCCGATGCCCGTGACGGCCCAGGACATGCAGCGCGGTCGCGACCGCTACACCGTCTACTGCACACCGTGTCACGGCATTCTCGGCGACGGTCAGGGCATGGTGGTCCAGCGCGGACTTCGGCGTGCCGCGACGTTCCACGACGAACGCCTGCGGAACGTCAGGATTGGCTATCTCTACGACGTGGCCACCAATGGCTTCGGCGCGATGCAGGGCTATGCCGAGCAGATTCCGGCGCGCGACCGGTGGCTGATTGTGTCCTACGTGCGTGCGCTGCAGTTGAGCCAGCATGCGCCAGTGGCGGCTGTGCCCGCCGACAAGCGGGCCGACCTCGACCGACCCGCCGCCGCCCCGGCTGCGGCGGCGCCGGCGGCACACTAGAAACGACGAGCGGATTCAGGCAACGGGCAATCACGCCGACGCCAGTGAGACGAAGCGAATGACGACGGACACTTATCACTCGCCCGAGAGTGTGTCAGGGCTGCAGAAACTGGGCATCGCTGCCGCGGTCGTAGGGCTGGCGCTGACCGGTGTCGGCTACTCGATGACCGGGCTCGACCGGTTCTATCAGGCCTACCTCGTGGCATGGACATTCTGGCTGGGCGTCGCCCTCGGCAGCATGGCGCTGCTGATGGTGCAGCACCTGTCGGGTGGCGCGTGGGGCGTCGTGCTTCGACGGCCCCTCGAGGCCGCAGCGAGCACGCTGCCGGTCATGGCCGTGCTGTTCGTTCCCATTTATCTCGGCATGCACGACCTGTATCACTGGTCGCACGAAGGCGCAGCCGCGGCTGACGCCATCATCGCGGCCAAGGCCCCGTACCTCAACACGCCCTTCTTCCTTGCCCGCACCGTGTTCTACTTCGCGGCGTGGATTGCCATCAGCCAGACGCTGCTCAAGTGGTCGAAGCAGCAGGACGACACCGGAGACCCCGGCCTGGCCGACAAAATGGCCTATCTCTCTGGTGGCGGTCTGGTGGTCTACACGCTGACGGTCACCTTCGCCGTCACCGACTGGCTCATGTCTGTGAACCCGCACTGGTTCTCGACCATGTGGGGACCGCTGTTCATGGCAGGTCAGGGGTTGGCCGCCTTCGCTCTGGGCATCTCAGTGCTGGTCATGCTGTCAAAGACCGAACCGATGAGCCGTGTGCTGACCAGCCACCACTTCCACGACCTCGGGAAGTTCCTCTTCGCCTTCCTGATGCTGTGGACGTACCTGATGTTCTCCCAGTATCTGATCGTCTACTCGGCCAACCTCCAGGAAGAGGTGCCGCACTACATCGATCGCAACAATGGCGGATACGAGTACGTGACCTACGCCCTGATGGCGCTGCACTTCGCGGTGCCGTATGCGCTGCTGCTGTCGCGTGATGTGAAGCGCGGCATCGGCTCGCTGCGCGTCATCGCTGTCTGGCTACTCGTGATGCGCGTTGTCGACTACTACTGGCAGGTGGCGCCGGAGTTCCACAAAACCCTGAGTGCATCGGTTATCGACATCGCACTGCCCATCGCCCTTGGCGGCGTCTTCCTGACGCTGTATGCCATGCGGCTGAAGAGCCACCCGCTGCTCCCGCTGCATGACGCGGGTCTTGAAAAGGCGCTGACGCATCATGTCCACTGAACACGAGCACGACAACGAATACGGGCCAACGCCGCCTGGCGCGGGCTACGAACACACCGACATCGATACCTCGGTCGGCTACACGTTCGCGATGTGGCTGGCGGTCGCCATGGTGCTCTCGCTGGGCATCGTGTACGGTGCCTACTATGCCTTTGAGCAGCAGCATGCGGCCAAGGACGCTGCCACGCAGCAGTATCCACTGGCCGCTGGCCGCGACCGGACGCCCCCGTCTCCGCGCCTGCAGACGCAGCCATTCAAGGATGTCTACCTGCTGAAGCAGGGCCAGAACGAGAAGCTGAACTCGTATGGCTGGACCGATAAAGATACGGGAATGGTTCACATTCCTATCGACCGTGCGATGGACATCGTGCGGACGCAGCACCTCAACACCCGCAGTGAAGGCGTGACGTCCACTCCGGTCGTGCAGGACAGCTCTGCCGGTCGAACTGTGGCCTCCCGCTAGCATCCACGGCAGAGAAGGACGATGCACACGCAGGGACGACGACGAACAGCGGCACTGATGGCGGGCCTGATGGTCCTGGCCTCGGTCCTCGCGTCGTCTGCCCAGACCGGCGGCCAGGGTATTCAGCCGCAGACGGGACTGCCCTCGTCCCAGATGCCGGGCGAACTCCGGAAGGTCGATTTCGTACAGCGGCTCAACACCTCACTGCCGCTCAACCTGCCCTTCCGGGACGAGACGGGGGCCACTGTTCGGCTCGGCGACTACTTCCAGCGTCGGCCGGTCTTGCTGACATTCGTCTACTACACCTGCACGATGCTGTGCACGCAGGTGCTCACGGGTGTCACCAGCTCGCTCATCGCGCTCGACGAAACGGTCGGGCGCGACTTTGAAGTGGTGGCGGTCAGCTTCGATCCGCGGGACACCCCGATGGCGGCCGCGGCCAAAAAAGCCGCCCACGTCGACCGCTATGGCCGTGCCGGGTCGGCATCGGGTTTCCACTTCCTGACCGGCGACGAAGCGTCAATCCGTGCACTGACCGACGCGGTGGGCTTTTCGTACACGTGGGACGAGAAGACCCAACAGTACGCACATGCCAGCGGCTTTGTCGTGGCCACCCCCGAGGGACGACTGTCCCGCTATTTTTACGGCATCGAATATGCCCCGCGCGACTTGAAATTCGCGCTCATCGAATCGTCAGCAGGCCGCATCGGGTCGATTGTCGATCAGGTGCTGCTCTACTGCTATCACTACGACCCCAAAACCGGGTCGTATTCATTCATGGCGATGAGGGCGATCCGCCTCGGCGGCGCGTTCACACTGCTGGCGCTGGCGGGGTTTGTGGTGGTCGCCCTCCGACGCGATGAGCGCGTCAGGCACTGACATTATGAGTTCAAAAGGCGTTCCTCTGTTTCCGGAAGCGGCCTCGACGTTCGCCTCGAACGTCGACAGCCTCTATCTGTTCATTGTCGCGGTCAGCGTCTTCTTTGGCGTGGCCGTCATCATTGCGATGGTCGCCTTCGGGATCATCTTCAAACAGAAGAAACCCGGTGAGGTGGGTGAGCGCATCGAGGGCAACCTCGCGCTCGAGCTGCTGTGGAGCATCATCCCGACGGTCATCTCGATGGTCATGTTCGGCTGGGGCGCGCAGGCCTTCTTCGAGATGCGTGTCCCCCCCGCCGAGACCATGACGGTATACGCGGTGGGCAAGCAGTGGATGTGGAAGTTCCAGCATCCGGAAGGCAACCGCGAAATCAACGAGCTCCACGTGCCGGTGGGCAAGGCGGTGAGGGTGCTGATCACGTCGGAAGATGTGCTGCATAGCCTCTACTTCCCGTCCTTCCGCACCAAGATGGACGCCATCCCCGGCCGCTATACGCAGCTGTGGTTCGAGGCGACGAAGACCGGGACGTTCCACATTTTCTGCACCGAATACTGCGGCACCAACCACTCGGGCATGATTGGCAGCGTCGTCGTGATGGAACCGATGGAATACCAGGCCTGGCTGGCCGGTGGATCCACGGGCGGCACACTGGCCGAACGCGGCGAGAAGCTCTTCAGCGAGCTCGCCTGCAGCACCTGCCACATGGACAATGGTCAGGGCCGGGGTCCCTCGCTCGTGAATATCGTGGGCGCCACGGCGGAACTGTCGGATGGCACCACGGTCGTGCGTGACGAGAACTACCTCCGCGAATCGATCATCAATTCGCAGGCCAAGGTCCTGAAAGGCTACCAGCCGCTGATGCCGGCGTTCCAGGGCCTGATCAACGAAGAAAACCTCGTCGCGCTCATTGAGTATGTGAAGACGAAGTCGCCCGCCGCCACGGCCACGCCGCCGACAGCGGCTGCACCGGCGGCAACGACGGATGGTACGCAGACGCCCGCGCCGACGGGCGGAAAGAACTAGCCATGCTGGATACGCTGAAGCTCCCTGAACACCACTACCTGAACGACGGTTACGGCCTCAAGTCGTGGCTGCTCACGAAGGACCACAAGCGGATCGCGATGATGTACCTCATCTCGATCTCGATCATGTTCGCCCTTGGCGGGTTCTTCGCAGCCGGGGTACGCCTGGAACTGATGACGCCTCAGGGCGACCTGTTCCTGGCCGATACGTATAACAAGTTCTTCACGATGCACGGCGTCGTGATGGTGTTCTTCTTCCTAATTCCGTCGACACCGGCAGTACTGGGCAACTTCCTGATACCACCGATGATCGGGGCGAAGGATCTTGCCTTTCCCCGAATCAACCTGCTGAGCCTCTACATCTTCTGGGTCGGCGCCGCCTTCTTCTTCTACGCGCTGTTCTCGGGCGGTGTCGACACCGGCTGGACGTTCTACACACCCTTCAGTTCGTTCTCGTCAAACACCAATGTGATCCCGGTGGCCCTCGGCGTCTTCATCTCGGGCTTTTCGTCCATCCTGACCGGGCTGAACTTCATCGTCACGATTCACCGCATGCGCGCCCCGGGCCTCACCTGGTTCAAGCTGCCGCTGTTCGTGTGGGCCCACTACGCCACCAGCCTGATTCAGGTGCTCGGCACGCCTGTAGTGGCCATCACGATCATCATGGTGTTCGTGGAGCGTGCCTTCGGCTTCGGAATCTTCGATCCGGTTCGCGGCGGCGACCCCGTGCTGTTCCAGCACCTGTTCTGGTTCTACTCGCACCCGGCCGTCTACATCATGATTGTGCCGGCACTGGGCGTGATGAGCGAGCTCATCTCGACCTTCACCCGGAAGACGATCTTCGGTTACAGCTTCGTGGCGTTCTCGTCACTGGCCATCGCGGTCTTCGGCTTCATCGTGTGGGCCCACCATATGTTCGTGGCGGGCATCTCCCCCTACTCGGCTCTGGTGTTCTCGTTCCTGAGCTTCTCGGTGGCGATTCCCTCGGCGGTGAAAGTGTTCAACTGGACCGCCACCCTCTGGAAGGGCAGCATCTCGTTTGAGCCCCCGATGCTCTACGCGTACGGATTCATGGGGCTGTTCCTCGTCGGCGGCCTCACCGGCCTGTTCCTGGCCACGCTCGGCACAGACATTCACCTGCACGACACCTACTTCGTCGTGGCGCACTTCCACTACATCATGGTGGGCGGCGCCATCATGGGCTACATCGGCGGTATCCACTTCTGGTGGCCGAAGATGACGGGGCGCCTGTATTCGGAGTTCGGTGCGCGCATGAGCGCCATCCTCGTCTTCGTTGGCTTCAATCTGACCTTCTTCCCGCAATTCATCCTCGGCTACATGGGGATGCCGCGCCGATATCACGCGTACCCGGACGAGTTCCAGGTGCTGAACATCATGTCGTCTGCTGGTGCGGGCGTCCTGGGCATCGGGTACATCCTGCCGGTGATCTACCTGACCTACTCGCTGACTCGCGGTAAGGCTGCGGGCCCTAACCCCTGGGGCGCCAGTGGCCTCGAGTGGCAGACGCAGTCGCCACCGGTGACCGCCAACTTCACAGAGCCGCCGGTCGTGCCCGCCGAGCCCTACGAATACACGCCGCACGTCGCTCGGGAGGCGAATCTTGTCTAACGCGGTCGCACACGCTGACGCGCACGGTCACGCCGTGCACCATCCGCAGCTGCAGCATCACTTCGATACGATGCAGCAGCAGAAGGAAGCCAGCACCTTCGGGATGTGGCTGTTCCTTCTGACCGAGGTGCTGTTCTTCGGTGGCATCTTCTTCGCCTACCTGCTCTATCGCATGTGGTATTTCGATGCGTTCGCCGAGGCGAGCCGCGACCTGGACCTCATGCTCGGTGGCTTCAACACCGTGGTGCTCATCGGCAGCTCGCTGACGATGGCCTTTGCCGTGCGCTCGGCCCAGACCGGCAGCAGCCGCGGGACAGTGCGCTGGCTGATTCTGACCATGATCCTCGGAGCGGTCTTCCTGGGCGTGAAGGTCGTCGAGTACTCGCATAAGTTCGAGGTCGGCCACGTGCCCGGGCCCAACTTCCACTCGACCAGCCCGTGGGCTGCACAGGAACAGATCTTCTACAGCCTGTACTTCACGATGACCGGGCTGCATGCGGTGCACATGATTGTGGGCATCGTGATCCTGGCGATCATCACGCGCATGGCCGCGCAGGGTAAATTCAACGAGAGCTACCACACCCCCGTCGAAATGACCGGCCTCTACTGGCACTTCGTCGACCTCGTGTGGATTTACCTGTTCCCGCTGCTTTATCTCGTCGAGAGGCACAACTAGTCATGTCGGTGCACATTGCTCCCAAAAGCCTCTACATCTCGATCTTCGGTGCGCTGATGGTACTGACAGCCGTCACAGTCGGTGCGGCGTATGTGAACCTCGGTAACCTCAATGCACCAGTGGCCCTCGCCATCGCCACGCTGAAGGCCACACTGGTGGTGCTGTTCTTCATGCACGTGAAGTACAGCAGCAAGATGGTCAAGCTTGTCGTGGCCACGAGCCTGTTCTTTCTGACCATCCTGCTGACCGAGACCTTGATGGACTTCGCCACCCGCGGCTGGGTCGCTATTCCGAAGCTGATGCACTAGCGACATCGGCCGGTCTGCGCGGGCCTGGCCCGCCGCATCCGCGGGTGCCCACACCCGCCGACGGCAACCGGGTCTCCGAATACGAAAGGCCCCGGTCCTCGCAGAGGATTCGGGGCCTTTACACTTTCACAAAGGCCATCAGCCGTCCGATGACATCGTGCTCGAACTGGACACCACCTGCCCCGAGCTCAGCCAGCATTCGAAACAGCCGCACGCGGTCCACGCCGGCAGCCCCAGACTCCTCCTCAATATCGAGAAACGCGACGGCGTGCGTGGCCTTCGCCAGCATCCGCGCCACCATGCCCCTCTCCTGATCCGCCGACGTGCAGCCAATGAACCCGCGGCTCGCCACCACAACATCGCAAGGGTCTGCCGGCTCGACCGCCCACGGCGGACTGGCCACGAAGAGCCCACTGGGCATGGCAACCTTCGCCACGCTGATGTGCCCGATGCTGCTGTCACTGCCTCCTACGACGTAGCCGTTCTGGGCGAGCGGCCAGAGGAAGGAACCCGACCCGCAGGTCACATCCCATACGCGGGTGCCGGGCCCTACGTCGAGGGTGGCCACCACATGCTCCACATGGTCAAACCACGCTGCCTCGGAAAACATCGCCGGCCGACAGTCCAGCCGCAACAGTTCCTCCATATGCCACGTCATCCGCGATCACACCCATCACCGGTTCCGCCCGGACCGACATGCGACCCGACGAGCGCCTGAAACTCATCCGGCGTGTTGCAGGACCGGAATGACTGCAGCCGGGGATCGACGACACGCAGCTCCGCCTCAGATACCCGCACCACGTCCAGCATCGGCAAGAGATCACGAAGACCGGCGCCCGCGTGCAATCCCGGCGCCACGCGAAACACCGCGGACCGCGCCACGACAGAAAGCGCCATTACCGGATGCCCATCCACCCAGGGCACGGCCACATCGACGCACGTCGCACGGAACTGCAGGAGGGGAATCAGTCCTGCTACCAGCCACGGCGTATCGACAGACACAATCAGCACCCGCTCGTGCCGGACGACCGCCAGCGCCCCCACCACCGCAGGCAGCGGACCGCCGTCAGCGACCGTGTCGTACACCACCGGCAGCGCGGGCAACCCCGTCTGCCCAGGCCGAGCCGACAGCACCATATCGTCGACCCACGGTCTGATTCGGCTCACGACATGTGCCGCAAGCGTCACACCACCGAAGGGCAGCAGCGCCTTGTCGCGCCCCATACGCCGGGACTGCCCTCCACATAACACGATCGCACTGAGGCCGTGCGCCATCGGTATCGTCCCCGTTGCCCCTGTCTTCCCGTCCCGCTCCGGGACCATTCACTGAATCAACGCGAGAAACGCAGGAATCGCCCTGAGCGGCGCGAACGCGGCGTCGGCCGCTGCCTGTGCGCGCCAGACATGCGGCTGCCGCGCCACTGCGGTCGACAGCTGTACCAGCGCATCTGATAGTCGCCCGGACTGCGCATAGGCTCGGGCCAACCCATACATCGCCGATTCAAGACGTGGATTAATGGCCAGGGCCTCGCGGAACGCCGAGGCGGCGTCATCGTGCCGCCCTGCAGTCACCAGCTCGTTGCCACGCGCCACAAGGCGCGTAGGCTCGCCCTGTGTCATCCGCAGCAGTCGGCGCAACTCCACAAACGGGTTCTCGGCATCGTCCACTCGAATATCGATGACGCGCTCGACAGTCGATTCGGACTTGGGATCAAGTGGCCTGACGACCAGAATACCGGCCGACTGCATGCCGCGGGTGTCGCCGCCCTGTGCCTGTCCTGCGTCGAGCGCCGCCATGAGACGGTCGGCCATGCTTCCCTTGGTGCTCTCGTACGCGCGGGCCATGGCCTGCACCACGGCTGGGCTCGCCAGGGTGTTCCCCTGTGCCGAAAAGTTCAGGCCTGACTCATGCCCCGCGTAGTTTCCGATGTGCACCGGATCTTTGGGATCGTTGTTCCGGCTGATCACTCGTCGCCCGGTATACACCGCAGAACGCCCCTTCGCGTCGATCACCGCGACCTGCCTCGAGTCGCGTCCAGCGTCCTCATCAGTGATCCGCTTGACAACCTCGTCCGGTGACACTCCCTGCTCGAGCAGGGCAATCGCCTTCGGGCCATACAACCGATTCGCCGACGCCTGCGTGGCCACCGCCCCCACACCGGGCTTCGCCCACGGAACCGCTGCTCCGGCGCCAAAGGCGCGCGACTGTACACCGACGCCCATCTCCCCCGTGCCGGGGTCAACGGCGATGATCGAAAACGTACCAAACCATGGGTCCGGCGGCTCGCTGTCGCCCGATGGGGCGTGAGCGCCTGCGTGGGCTGTCACCGTCAATGGGGACGCCGTTTGCGCCAGCACGGGCATGGCGTAAGCCATGCATCCTGCAAACATGAGAGCACCAGTGGTGCGAAAGGACGTACGCCGCATGAGCTACCTCGAACGTGGAAACCGACTATTTGGCTCGCCCGGCAAAACCGGGAGTCAGGACGCGCACCTTAAACGCCGCGCCTCGCCCAACGATAAACAGGGTCTTCTTGTCAGCCCCGGCAAACGCGATGTTCTGTGGCTGCAGTGACACCGGAATGGTGCCCAGATGCTCGCCCTTCGGGCTGAACACCTGCACACCGCCGATGGCCGCGCAGTAGATGCGACCCTCGGCATCAACAGCGAGCCCATCGGCACCGCTGTTGACCTGACCGGCGTCATTGCGCGTGACCGATGCGTACTTCGTGAAATTGCGGCGGTTGCTCGTCGAGCCGTCTGCGGCCACATCGAAGGCCACCATGTATTCCCCGGAGGTGTTGTTGACATACAGGGTCTTCTCGTCGGGGCTCAGCATGATGCCGTTCGGGCGCTCGATGCCGGTCGCCACCTGCACCGCTGCGCCGCCCTTCCGGAGGAAGTAGACGGCCGGAGGCAGGGCTGGTGTCGTCGGCGGCTGCCCAGGCGTGGCGTTCGGCCCGGGCTCGGTGAAATACACATGCCCGTCGCGGCTGACGACGAGATCATTGGGGCGGCCATAGGGCTTGCCCTGGTAACTGTCGGTCAGAGTCGTCACGGCGTTGGCCGGATAAATGACGCCGATACGCGCCGCGCCCGGGGTGGTCTGCACGGAGATCAACCGTCCCTGCTGATCGAAGCCGAGGCCGTTTGAGCCGTTGGTGTTCTCGAGAAACGTCGATGTTGCGCCCGAGTCGCGGTCGATGCGGGTGATGCGATTGGCCTGGGTCTCGGTAAAGATGAGGTGGCCGTCGGGCAGGCCGATCGGACCTTCCGTTCCCGTGAAGCCGGCCTTGATGAACTCGACCGTGGTGCCTGCGGCTACCACCCCGGTAATGGCGGGCGCCGTGGTGTTGGTCGGGGCCGGAGCCGGGGCGGGCGTCTGGGCCGAGCCCGCCTGGGCGAGCAGCAGCGCACCGAGCAGGGGCAGCGAGACAGAGAGTACAGTTCGCATGAGTCGAGTCCTTTCGACGGCATGATACCCTCGTCCGCGCGGAGGAGACCACGTGTCTGACATGAAAGCGCCCCCGGCGACGAGTGTGTGGAAACTGGCGGGCCCGGGGCTGGTGGTGGCTGCTGCCGGCATCGGATCGGGTGATGTGGTGTCGGCCACGGTCGGCGGGGCCAAGTACGGCGTGGTGCTGCTTTGGGCGATTGCGCTCGGGGCCTTCTTCAAGTTTGTGCTGAGCGAGGGCATTGCACGATTCCAGCTGGCCACCGGCCAGACGGTGGTGGAAGGCTGGTCGGCATACCTGCCCCGCTGGGTGCAGTACTACTTCGTCTTCTATCTGGTCCTCTGGACGGTCGCGGTCAGTGCGGCCCTGACCAATGCCACGGGGCTGGGTCTGGCCAATCTCACCGCCGGGGCCATTCCGCAGTCGTGGGGGGCGGTGCTGCACAGCCTCGTGGGCGGGGTGCTTGTGTGGTTCGGGGGCTATGCCCGCTTCGAGCAGGTGATGAAGCTGCTGGTGGGCGTGATGGGCTTCAGCATTCTGGTGTGCGCCCTGCTCACGCTCAGTGACCCGGCAACGGCTCTACAGGGCCTGCTGATGCCCACCATTCCCGACAACTCGGGTACCTATGTGCTGTCGCTCATCGGTGGCATCGGTGGATCGGTGACCATGCTGTCGTACAACTACTGGATGCGCGAGGAGGGCATGCGTGGTGCAGGCTTCCTCAACTATGTGCGCGCTGACGTGGGCATCGCCTATCTGTTTACGGCCATCTTCGGCCTGTCGATCATGCTGATTGCCAACCGCGCCTTCTTCCTGCCGGGCGTGACGATTACTGACGCGCAGGCGGTGCCCAAGATGGCCGAGACGCTCGGCACGATTCTGGGGTCGTTCGGACGCATGGCCTACTCGGCGGGCTTTTGGGCTGCCGTGTTTGCGTCGCTGCTCGGGGTCTGGCAGAGCGTGCCGTATCTGTATGCGGACCTCTACAGCATCATCACGGGCGCGACCGGCGATGCGCGTGAGGCCCTGACGCAGGTGACGAGCCTGCCGTATCGGCGCGCCCTGATCTTCATCACGCTGGTGCCGCTGCCGCTGGCCTTCACGGGCAGCCCACTGGTGGTGATTGTCACCTACACGATTGTCGGCAGCCTCTTCGTGCCGTTCCTCGCGGCGACGCTGCTCTATCTCAATAACCGCGTGGCGTGGACGACGGCGGTGCCGAAGAATCACTGGATGACCAATCTGCTGCTGGTCGGCATTCTGGCGCTGTTCCTGGCGGTGGGCTCGCAGGAAGCGATGGGCGCACTGCGCCGCGCCGGCCTGCTCTAGGGAGGATGATCATGGTGAAGCACACATTGACGGGAGTGGCGGCCGTGCTGCTGGCCGCCACGGCGGGATGGGCGCAATCAGGACCGACGGTGCCTCCGCCGAATCCGGTGCCGGATGTGACGGCGCTGGTCTCGCGCCTCGACCTCGAGCGCTACAAAGCCACCATCAAGGGTCTCACGCAGTTCGGCGACCGGCGTCAGGGTACCGAGCGCAACCGCAAGGCGATCGACTGGATCGAGGCGCAACTGCGCAGTTATGGCTGCGCACCAGAGCGGATGCAGTATGTCTACAACCCGCCGCCTCCGGCACCGCCGGCGGCAGGAGGCGGACAGCGCCTGCGTGATCCGAATGCGATCGAACGGGCGACCGGCGGGGGTCGCCCACGCGGACACCGAGCGCGCACGGGCGTGAATACCGACCCGATGCGGCAGGCGAATGAGGCCCTGCGGGCCCTGAATTCAGAACCGAGCACGCCCGGCCTGCGCGAGCAGGTGTACTGCACGAAAGTCGGGTCGACGTTTCCGAATGAGATGTACATCGTCGGGGCGCACATGGATGGCCATGGCTGGGGTGAGGCCGCGAACGATGACGGCTCGGGGACGGCGCTGGTGATGGAACTGGCGCGCATCTTCAGCATGCCGGACGTGGTGACCGAGCGCAGCATCCGGTTTGTGTTGTGGAACAACGAAGAGACGGGCCTGAACGGTGCGCGGGCCTATGTCGAGCAGCGGTCGGCGCTGCAGGGGAAGGAATCACCGGCGGGGTCGGGGAAGTATCCGGAACCGAAGTGGCTCGGCATGATTCAGCACGACATGATGCTGTTCGACCACGGGGCCCCGAGGCCTGATGGAACCATGAGTCCCGAGCAGCGGCCTGAGGCCGATGTGAACATCGAGTTCCAGTCAACAGCGAAGATGTCGGAGGCCGCGATGACGCTGGCGTTCTTCTTCCATGGAGCGAACGAGCGGTATGCGACCGACTATCCGGCGCAGGTGGGTCCGCACATGACGAACACCGACTCGACCCCGTTCATGGACCTGGTGCCGGCCATCAGCCTGCGCGAGAACGAGCGGGGCGTGCACGTGGGCAGCGGATGGGATCCGCACTGGCATCAGCCGACAGATGTGTATGCGACGTTCAGCGACAGCGACTTCCGTCTCGGGCTGAATGCCGGCCAGACGACGGGTGGTGCGATTGCCGAGCTGGTGGGCCTGACGCTGAAGAAGTAATTCCCCCGCGGTTGCGACGGCCGACGGGTGCCGCTGAGCGCTGCCTCAGCGGTGACCGTCGCGCAGCA
>JBIIDF010000041.1:0-13909 GCA_044238535.1 Vicinamibacterales bacterium | reverse complement strand
CTGGTCACACTGATGTCGACGGTGCGGCCGATGTGCCGCCGGGCGTGGTCCACCACCACCATCGTGCCATCGTCCAGGTAGGCCACGCCCTGATTGGGCTCCTTGCCTTCCTTGAGAATGACGACCCGCATCAGCTCACCGGGCAGCGCCACGGGTTTCAGGGCATTGGCCAGCTCGTTGATGTTCAGCACGGGCACGCCGCGCACCTGCGCCACTTTACTCAGGTTGACGTCATTCGTGACGATGCTGCCCGGCATGCGTCGGGCCAGTTCAATGAGCTTGAGGTCGACGTCCCGAATCTCGGGGTAGTCGATGTCCGAGATGTGGACCTCGCGGTCCTCCATCTTCTGCAACGTCTGCAGGATGTCGAGCCCGCGCCGTCCCCGGTTGCGCCGAGAGGAATCCGCCGAATCGGCCACGTTCTGCAGTTCCCGCAGCACGAACTGCGGAATGACCATCGTGCCTTCAAGAAACCCCGTCTGGCAGAGGTCGACGACGCGGCCGTCAATGATGACCGAGGTATCAAGAATCTTGTAGTGGTCTCCGGTGGATGGCGCTCTCAACAGACTCCACCACCGGGCGGGCTCCAGCCAGCGCCCATGGCGCCAGCCGAGACTGGCGCCCAGCCACGGCAACACGAGCAGTACCAGGGCCTGCGCAAAGGACGAACGCGGCCCGCTGCCACCGATGATGCGCAGGGCCTCACCGACCGGACCCGCGACCGCGAGCGCCACTGTGCCCGCGAGCACCGCTCCAGCCAGATTGGCCACTGGTGCCGCCTGCGCGCGCCGCTGCACCCAGAGCAGCACAAGCGCCAGGGCGATGCCGAGCACAAGGTCGGGCCACACCCCGGCACCGGTCGGCTGCCAGACCAGCGCGGTTGCCGCCACCGCGACCATGCCCATTACGCGCATCAGCAGGGAGCCGTTCATGGTGCAAGTCCTGCCCGGCGCGGCCCGCCTATGAGAGCCGCACGGGCGCGATCAGCCTGTGACCTCGCGGATGTCGCGGGGCTCGAACTGGCCTTCCCACCGGGCAATCACGGCCGAGGCGAGGCAATTGCCCGTGACGTTGACGGTAGTGCGTGCCATGTCCATGATCGCGTCCACCCCGAGAATCAGCGTGATGCCTTCGAGAGGGAGGTTGTAGCTCGCCAGGGTACCGGCCAGAATCACCAGCGATGCACGAGGCACACCCGCAACCCCCTTGCTGGTCAGCATCAGCGTCAGCAGCATGGTGACCTGCTGGCCGATGGTCAGGTCGACATTCGCGGCCTGCGCAACAAAGACCGCCGCGAGCGAGAGATACAGCGTGGACCCGTCGAGATTGAAGCTGTAGCCCAGCGGCAGAATGAACGAGACGATGGGACGGGGTACCCCGAACTGCTCCATGCGCTCGAGCGCCAGTGGGAGGGCCGCCTCGCTCGACGTCGTCGAAAACGCAATGAGTGCCGGGTCCTTCATGGCGCGCGCGAAGCCGCCGACCGGAATGCGGAACATCAGCATCACCGGCAGCAGCACGACCAGCACGAAGAACACCAGGGCGACATAGAGGGTGAAGACCAGGTACCCGAGGTTCCACAGCACGCCGAGCCCGTTCCGGCCGATGGTGTACGCGATGGCCGCCCCCACGCCGATGGGGGCGTAGAGCATGATGATGTGGGTGACCTTGAACATCGCCTCGGCCAGCACCTCACACCACTGCACATACGGCCGTCCGCGCTCGCCGAGCATGCTGAGGCCCACGGCGAACAGCATGCTGAATACGACAATTTGCAGCACATCGCCCTTCGCTGCGGCGTCGACGACCGACGTCGGGACGACATGCAGGATGATTTGCTGCCACGTCTGGGGCTGGGCCGTGATGGGGGGCGCCCCTGACGGCTCGGGCAGGGTGAGCCCGACACCGGGCTTCATCACGTTGACGGCCAGCAGGCCAATCAGCAGGGCCAGCGTGGTGACAATCTCGAAATAGATGATGGCGCGGACGCCCATGCGTCCCACGTCCTTGAAGTGGCCAGCCCCGGCGATACCGCCGACCAGCGTCGCAAACAGCAGCGGCGCGATGATCATCTGGATCATCCGAATGAACAACTGCGCGAACGGCCTGATGGCCTCGGACGCGTCCGGGTCCGTCACGCTGACGACGTAGCCCAGCGCAACGCCGAGGAACAGCCCGAACAGAATCTGGGTGGTGGGCGAAATGCGGGCCTTGGGGGCCTCGGCCGTAGGGGCTGTGCTGGTCACGAACGCTCCTTTGGGGAATCAGAAGACCGTCAGAGCTTACACCGGACGTCAGCTCAGCAGGAGATCGAGCGCCTCGCCAACGCTGCGGACGCCGACCAGTTCCGCCTGCCCGTCCGCGCGTTCGCCGGTCGCCCTGAGGTCACCGGCGTCGACGTTGGCTGCCGGCACCAGGATGCGCGTGAATCCCATCTGCTCGGCTTCGCGGATGCGCAGGGATGCCTGCGGCACGCCGCGCACTTCTCCGCCCAGCCCGATTTCCCCACAGACCGCAGTGCCCATGGCGATGGGCCGGTTCCGCAGGCTCGACGCGACCGCGGCCACAATCGCCAGATCCGCCGCGGGTTCCTCGATGCTCATGCCGCCGGCGACATTGACGAACACATCATCGCCGGCCAGGTGGAGGCCGGCACGTTTTTCGAGGACGGCGAGCAACAGGGTGAGCCGTGACTGCTCAAAGCCGACGGCCATGCGTCGGGCCATGCCGTAGCTGCTGGTGCTGACGAGCGCCTGCACCTCGACCAGCAGGGGGCGCGAGCCCTCAAGGCAGCACAGCACGGCGGACCCTGGCGTCGCGACGGGGCGTTCGGCAAGGAACAACGCCGAGGGATTGGGTACGGCCTTGAGGCCGCCGCCGGTCATCTCGAACACCCCGAGCTCGGAGACGGCGCCGAAGCGGTTCTTCACGGCCCGCACCACCCGGTGCGCGTGATGACGTTCCCCCTCGAAGTACAGCACCGTATCGACCACGTGCTCGAGGGCCTTCGGGCCGGCGATGTTGCCATCCTTGGTGACGTGTCCCACCAGAAACGTCGGGATGTTGTGGCCTTTGGCCGTAAACAGGAACTGCGTCGCCGCCTCACGCACCTGACCGATGCTGCCCGGCGCCGACTGGAACTTCAGCGAAAACACGGTCTGGACCGAGTCGACAATGAGCAACCGGGGCTGCACGCGGCCGACTTCCTCGAGTATGCGTTCGAGACAGGTTTCGGCCAGCAGAAACAGCGGGGCCTGGCCGATGCCCAGCCGGTCACCGCGCGCCTTGATCTGGTGCTCGGATTCCTCGCCCGACGCATACAGCACGGGGCCTACGGTCTCGGCGAATCGGGCCGCCGCCTGCAGCAGCAGCGTCGACTTCCCGATGCCCGGCTCTCCCCCGAGCAGCACGAGCGAGCCTGGCACAATGCCGCCGCCCAGGACGCGGTCAAATTCGCCGATGCCACTCGACAGCCGATCGGTGGTGCTGGCCTCGATATCGGCGTAGCGCACCGACCCTCGAGCGGCGCCCCCCAACGCATAGCGATGGCCTCCGGCGGCACCCGCCGCCCCAGGGGCCTCGAGCGGCCGCTCTTCCACCAGCGAGTTCCAGGCACTGCAGTCGGGACAGCGTCCCAGCCATTTGGATGACTGAGATCCGCATTCCTGACAGACGAACACGGTACGGGGCGCTTTCATGGCAGACAACGTTCAGCCGATTGTCTCATCGTCGAGAGCGGACTCGGTGACGCGCGCAATGCGCGACCCGAGACGGCACACGATTTCGTAGGGAATGGTGCCAATGGCTGCCGCCATTTCGCGCGCATCGATCTGCTGCCAGCCGGCCTCGCCCTGCGACCCGAGCAGCACGACCTCATCCCCCGGCGACACATCGTCAATGTCAGTGACATCTGCGGTGAGCATGTCCATGCTGACGGCACCCACAATCGGGGCGCGTCGCCCACGGACGAGGACTGCCCCCCGCCCCTCGAGCCGGCGGTCGAGGCCATCGGCATAGCCCGCGGGAATGACCGCCAGCGTCGTGGGCCGCTCTGCCGTGAAGCGACCTCCGTAGCCGACGGCCTCCCCGGTGCGTACCCCTTTCACGGCCACGACCCGGCTGGTGAGCGTCATGGCGGGCCGGAGGCCCATCGCGGTGTGGAGCGCCCCGGGAGCCATACCGTACAGGAGCAGGCCGGGACGGACGGCGTCGAACCACAGCCGCGAATCGCGGAGGAGCGCCGCGGAGTTGGCCGCGTGGCGCCTGACCGCACGTCCGCCACAGGCTCGCAGGTCGTCGCAGGCCGTCTCGAACGCCAGACGCTGCGCCTCGACGCTGACCGCATCGGGCTCATCCGCGGCCGCGAAGTGCGTGTAGACCGCCTCCAGCGACAGCACGGGCGACGCCAGCAGTGGCGGCAAGGTGCGGCGCAGGTTGTCGTAGCGGAAGCCAAGCCGGTTGAGGCCCGTATCGATTTTGAGGTGATACGGCAACGTGGCGCCGCGCGCGTGTGCGGCCCGCTCCAGAGTCCGGCCCGCCCCGGGGCTTGAGATCGTCGGGGTCAGGCGATGGGTGAACAGCCCGTCCACATCGCTGACGCTCAGCGCACCAAACACCAGAATCGGGAGGGTGATGCCTGAATCGCGAAGCTCGATGCCTTCTTCAATGTCGGCAACGGCCAGCATCTGTGCACCGGCGTCCTCGAGTGTGCGCGCCACGGCCACCGCCCCGTGGCCATACGCATTCGCCTTGACGACGGCGATGATGTCCGGGGCCGCCACGGGGCCCATACCGGCAGCGCGGTTGAGGGCGGCATCCCTCGCCAGCATGGACCGGAGGGCCCGCAGGTTGTGCCGCACCGCATCGAGATGCACGTGGGCAGTGGTGCAGCGAATCACGTCCGGCGCCCCTGCGGGCTACTCGCCCGCATCCGCGCCGTGCGCCAGGTTGGCAAACCGTGTCTGCTCGCGCAGGAACGCCAGTTTGACGGTGCCCGTGGGGCCGTTGCGCTGCTTGGCGATGATGATTTCGGCGACGCCATCGCTCTCACTGGGCTCGTCGCCGAGCTTGTACATCTCTTCGCGGAAGATCAGGGCCACCACGTCGGCATCCTGTTCGAGCGCCCCGGATTCGCGCAGGTCCGAGAGCTGCGGTCGCTTGTCGGAACGGGCCTCCGATGCGCGCGACAGCTGCGACAGCACGATGATGGGCACACCGAGTTCCTTGGCCAATCCCTTCAGCGACCGCGAGATCGACGCCAGTTCCAGCGTTCGGTTCTCGAATCGGCCGCGTCCGGTCATCAGCTGCACGTAGTCGATGGCCAGCAGGCTGAGGCCATGCTCGGCCTTGAGCCGGCGCGCCTTGGCCCGCATCTCGAGCACACTGATGCCGGCGGTGTCATCGATGAACAACTGCGCGTCGGACAACGATTCCAGCGCCTGGGTAATCTGGCCGTATTCGCGCTGGCCAATCTGTCCGCTCATGAGGCGATGCATATCGATGCGCGCTTCGGACGCGAGCATACGCATGAAGAGCGACTCCTTCGACATTTCCAGGCTGAAGAAGCCGGCAACCCCGCCGTGCGTGGCTACGTGCTGGCAGATGTTCAGGACGAGACTGGTCTTGCCCATGGATGGACGTGCCGCCACGATCACCATGTCGCCAGGCTGCAGGCCCCGCGTCTTGCGGTCGATGTCGGCAAACCCGGTCGCCACGCCGGTGATGTGGCTCTTGTGCGTGAAGAGCTTCTCGATCTTCGGAAAGCTTTCACTGACCAGCGTCTTCATCGGCACGAAGCCGGCCTTCACGCGATCGTCAGCGACGGCAAAAATCGAACTCTCGGCCTCGTCGAGGATGAGGTCGGCTTCCTGTTCGGCCTCGTAGGCGGTCGACAGGATCTTGTTTGCGGAGAAGATCAGTGCCCGAAGCGTCGCCTTCTCCTTGACGATCTGCGCGTAGTACTCGGCGTTGGTGGACCGCGGTACGCCATCGGTGAGCGCGGCAAGATAGGCCGGTCCGCCCACGTCATCGAGCTCGCCGGCCCGCGCCAGCTCCTCCTTGAGCGTGATGAAGTCGATGGGCTGGCTCCGCTCGGAGAGGTCGGCCATGCGCTCGAAGATGCGTCGGTGCGCATCCCGGAAGAACGCATCCGCCGGCAGCACGGCCGCCACGACGTTGAACGTGGCGTTGTCGATGAGAATCGCTCCCAGCACGGAGCGTTCCGCATCGAGGTTATGCGGCAGCGTGCGGACGGCGGGAGGCGAAGCCGGTGTGGACACGGGAGAGGGATCTTACCCGAAGGCCGCCCGGGTCGGGCGGCATGGCATGAGGACGGGGGAACTCCGGGCGTGACCCGGAGTTCCCGCCGGCGTGGCTACTGCTCGCGAACGACCTGCACGCGCAGCTGCGCGGTGACGTCGCGGTGGAGCTTGACAGGCACGGTGACTTCGCCCAGCGCCTTGAGGGCATCGGGCAGCAGGATCTTGCGCCGGTCGAGGTCGAAACCCTTTTCCTTGAGGGCCTCGGCGATATCGGCGTTGGTCACCGACCCATACAGAATGTCGTTCTCGCCCACGCGGCGGGCGATGGCGACGTCAATGGCGGTCAGGCGCGACGCAATGGCCTCGGCGGCCGAACGCTGCTCGGCTTCGACGGCCTCAAACTGCTTGCGTTCGCGTTCCACGCGCTTCTTGTTGCCCTCGGTGGCCAGCAGGGCCAGCTTGCGGGGCAGCAGATAGTTGCGGGCATACCCGTCGGCAACCTTGACGATTTCGCCACGGTTCCCGAGGTGTTCGACGTGATCTCGCAGAATGACTTCCATGTGTGCGTCTCTCTTCGGCCTAGTCGGCCGCGTAGGGCAGCAGCGCCAGCTGCCGTGCGCGCAGGATGGCCACGCGCAGGCCGCGCTGATGCTTGGCGCAGGTGCCGGAAATGCGGCGCGGCAGCACCTTGCCACGCTCAGGCACGAAGCCGCTCAGCAGCTTGACGTCCTTGTAGTTGATGTCGTCGATGCGGTCCGCGCAGAACTTGCAGACCTTGCGGCGACGGAAGAGACCCCGACGCTGTCCGCCCTGCTTGTCTGCCCCTGCTGCGGCCTTGCCGCGTCCCCCGGGTCCCCCGGGCTTCTTGCCACCGAACGCCATGACTAGACCTCCCCATCCACGCCGTCGTAGCTCACGTCGGCATCATCGTCGTTATCACCCTGCGGTCCTTCTCCCGGCTGACGCTCGGGCGGCAGGCCACGCGCCACGCGGCGGCGCGCCGATTCCGCCTGCCGCTTGGTGCGGGCACGCTCGGCCACCAGCTGACGTTCGTCCACGCGGACGACCAGGTGGCGGATGATGCCGTCGGTCACCTTGAGGCGACGGTCGATTTCCTTCATGAGGTCGCCGGCTCCGGCGATGACCTGCAGGACGTAGAACCCGTCCTTGTGCTTGCCGATGTCGTAGGCCAGCTTTCGGCGGCCCCAGACATCGGTCGACTGGATGGACCCGCCCATCCGCTGCACGATGCCCTCGACCTGCGCCTGCATGTCGGCCACGGCCTGTTCCGTGGCGTCGGGCACCATGATGTAAATCAGTTCGTATACACGTGCACTCATCAGCTCTCCTTGTGGACAAGGTGCCAGCGCCACCACCTCGAGGGCCGTCGCATCGGACGGACCCGCGGTCATGCATCGCTGCCGATGCACGCCGATGATGAGGCTGCCCCCGGCCACCGCAGTGGCAAGGAGACCGGTCGGCCGACATTGGCCGCCGCGTCTAACTTCCCTTCTGACCTGACTACGTCCCCGTGGCCGGCCGTGAGGCCTTAACCGGGGCGGCGGCGTTGAACGCGTCCATCACGCGTCCGATCCCCTCGGCCACAAACAGCTCCGAGGCGTCGGCAGCCCGCCGCACGGCTGCCACAATGGTGGTGCGCTCGTCCGGGCGAAAGCGCCCCAGCACGTGCTGCACCATGTCGGGACGGGCGATGACCTGCCCGTCCGATCCGGCAATTTCTCCGCGCCCGACCCCGACCCGCAGTCGGGGGTAGGCATCGGTGCCCAGTTCCGCGGACAGCGACCGCAGGCCGTTGTGTCCGCCGGTGCTCCCCGACCTCCTGGCGCGCAGCCGACCAACGGGCAATGCCACATCGTCGGTGACGACCAGGATATCGTCGGGCGGCACCTTGTAGTAGCTCGCCAGTCCGGCCACCGCCCTGCCGCTGAGGTTCATATACGTCAGCGGCTTCATCAGCCAGACGCTCTCGGCTCCCACCGTGCCGCGCACGGTCAGTGCCTCGAAGGCATCGCGCCACTGGTGATCGAGTCCCCAGCGGTGTGCGAGTTCGTCGACCACCATGAACCCGACGTTGTGCCGGGTCTCTCGGTATTCGGCCCCGGGATTGCCCAGACCGACCACGAGCTTCATGGCCCGACCTACTTCTTCTTCTCGGCCTTCTTCTCTTCGGGCTTGTCGGTCTTGCCCTTCTTGGCCACCTCCGGCTCGGCCTTGCCGCCCGGGGCTGCCGCATCGGTGGCATCAGCCGCGCGCGGCGCCGTGACGTGCACGAGCATCAGGTCGGCGTCAGAGATAGGCGTCCAGGTCGCCGTCGCGGCGAGGTCGCGCACATACACCGCCTGGTTCAGGCCGAGCCCGGTGATGTCGATTTCGACGGCATCGGGAATCTGCGTCGGCAGGCAGTTGATCTTGATGTCGCGATGCAGGAACTCGAGCACGCCACCGTCGGTCTTCACCCCGCGGGACTCGCCCTTCAGCACGACCGGCACGGTCACCGCGATCGCCTTGTCGACATTCACCCGGTAGAAGTCGGCGTGCAGCGGGTGATGCGTGATGGGGTCGAGCTGCACTTCCTTCACCAGCACCTGCGCATCGGCATGCCCATCCACCTTGAGCGTGATCAGGGTGTTGAAGCCCGAGTGCGAATGGAGGATGCGGAGGAACGGTTTGGGATCGACGGCCACCGGCAGCGGCGCCACGGCGTCACCCGCCTTCTGCGCCCCGTAGACCACGCCGGGCATCAGCCCCTGGGCACGCGTGCGGTTGTTCTCATTCTTCCCGATGGTGGTGCGCTTGACGGCTTCGAGTACGGCTTCCATGGTTGTCCTCTGCAATCACACGAACAATGACGAAACGGACGTTTCTTCGTGAATGCTCCGGATGGCCTGCCCAAGCAGGCGCGCCACGGAGAGTTCGACGAGCTTCTGGCACGCGGCCTTGTCGGGGCCGAGCGGCACGGTGTTGGTGACGATGAGCTTCTCGATCGGCGATTTTTCGATGCGCTCGATTGCCGGTCCCGACAGCACCCCGTGAATGGCACACGCCAGAATGCGGGCGGCTCCGGCGGCCTTGAGGGCCTGCGCCCCCTTCTGGATGGTGCCGGCGGTATCGATGATGTCGTCGGCGATCACACAGGTACGCCCCTCGACCTCTCCGATGACATTCATCACTTCGGCCGTGCCGTCTTCCGAGCGGCGCTTGTCGATGACGGCCAGCTCGCCCCCGAGTCGCTTGGCATACGCGCGAGCGCGTTCGGCGCCCCCGGCATCGGGCGCGACGATGGTGAGCTTGTCGATCTGCTGCCGCGACAGGTAGTCAACGATGACCGGCGCCGCAAAGAGGTGGTCGACCGGAATATCGAAGAAGCCCTGAATCTGCGCCTTGTGCAGGTCCATGGTCAGGACGCGGTTGACCCCGGAGGCGCTCAGCACATTGGCCACCAGCTTGGCCGAGATGGGCACCCGCGGCTTGTCCTTCCGATCCTGCCGCGCATAACCGTAATACGGGACGACGGCCGTGATGCGTGCCGCCGATGACCGACGGAAGGCGTCGGTCATGATCATCAGTTCCATCAGGTGCTGGTCGACCGGATTGCTGGTCGGCTGCAGGATGAAGACGTCGGTGCCGCGGATGTTCTCGTCGATCTGGAAAGACACCTCGGAGTCAGGAAACCGGCGCAGCCGGGCCTGCCCGAGGGAGACCCCCAGGAATTCGGCAATCTCGGCAGCCAGCTTGGGATGCGCACTGCCCGAGAAAATCTTCAATTCACCGTAACCCGTCGTCGACATGATGAAACTGGTTGGGGCGGAAGGATTCGAACCTTCGAATACGGGTTCCAAAGACCCGCGCCTTACCGCTTGGCCACGCCCCAACACCCGGGGGCAAACCGCTATTCTAGCTGCCTACGCCCGATTCTGGCAATCCCGGAACGCTCGGCCTCGCGCCGCGAGCGCGTCCGGGTGGTCAGCGCCAGCCATCCGGGCCGCTGCCAGGCCCTGGCCGCGGCCCTCGCCTGCGCGGCGGCGGTGAACAACCCGAAGACCGTCGACCCCGACCCGGACATGGCTGCGGCAAAGGCCCCGTCCCTGAGCAGGGCGCGCCGGACGCGGGCGATGGTCGGATGCTGCCGGGCCACGGGTGGTTCGAGGTCGTTCCCGAGGATACGGGCCCAGGCCGGCCAGTTGACCGGGGGCGACACGACCGGCACCCTGGGCGGACGCCCGGGATCGGCGTCCCACCAGCGGTAGGCCTCGACGGTTGATACCCCAAAGGGCGGGCGCACCAGTGCCACCCAGACGGCTGGCAACTCGTCCAGCGGATAGATGGCATCGCCCCGTCCCAGGCCGAGGGCCGTGCCCCCGCGCAGAAAGAACGGGACGTCAGCCCCGATGCCTGCAGCCACTCTCACCAGTGTGGCCTCGTCGGCACCGATCGCCCAGAGCTGGTTGAGCGCCTGCAGCGCTGCCGCGGCGTCGGCGCTGCCGCCACCGAGGCCGGCTTCTGCAGGAATCCGCTTCACCAGATGGAGCGCCACGCCCTCGGGGGCACGGCGGGCGCCGTATCGTTCGCGCCACAAGCCGGCGGCGGCCTTCCACACCAGATTGCGGGGGTCGGTTGGAACGCCAGGCGTGCGACACGTGAGCGTGAGGGGGCCTGGTCGTCGCGTGACGGTCAGCGTATCGTGCAGGCGCAGTGTCTGAAACACGGTCCGCAGTTCGTGGTAGCCGTCGGGACGCACCCCGAGCACGCGCAGGTCGAGATTGATTTTGGCAAAGGCCGGATACCGCAGCGTCATGGTGTCCTGAGGGGCGCCACCGACACCAGCTCGTCGAGACGCAGCGGCGTGGCCTCGGGTGGCCGGGTCATCTGGAACGCTTCTGGAGGAATCGCCACATTGAGGGAGAGCTGTCGGACGTCGACCTGCAGATCGACCGTGGCCCCGCGCGTCACCACGCGTGCCCGTCGAGGCACATCGTTGAGCCACTCCGCGTAGTCGACGCGCCACGCTCCGGCGTCGGCGCTCACGACCCGCCACATCCCGTCGCGTGATCCCATCCAGAGGCGGTAGCCCTCGCGCGTATCCACGGCCCGCCACTGGCGCGGCCATTCGAGTCCGTTCGCCGGGGTATCGGCGCCGAGACAGCCCAGCAGGGCCAGGCGAAGTTCATCCGCTGACAGGGGCAGACCCGTCAGGCGCTCGAGCACGTCGCGCATCGGCGCCGATTCCAGGAACCGATGTTCACGCGGCAACACCAGGGCCGCCGTATTCGCCTGCGCGGTCAGCACGAACAGTGGCGGGCCGAAGGGTGCCACGCCTTCGAGTCTCGCCTGACCGCCGTCGGCCAGCCCCACCACCACACGCCCCCGCAGCCGCTCGCCGCCTGCGCGGCCGCTGAGCGCCAGCTCGGCCGTAGCGGTGCGGATGCCCACACACGGGCGTGTCGCCCGCCGGAAGTCGAGCAGGGCCACTGGCGCATCCGTGCCCGGCAGGGTGGGGCGGAGGCCACCACCAGTCGCGCAGGCCGCGCTCAGGATCGCTGTGCCGACGGCCAGGAGGCCAAGGCGACCCCACCGTGGTCTAGCGCCGCCGACGGGCATCCTGCAGCTTTTTGGTGACGCGGGTCCGGTCAATCGATTCGCCGTCGCCATCGAGGGCACGCTGATAGGCTGAGGCGGCCTCGGGCCACTTCTTCTGACCGGCCAGGGCATCGCCGTGGTGCTCCTGAATGACCGAGTTGGCTGGCAGGGCCGCGGCCGCCTTCCCGAGAGGACCGATGGCCTCGGCCAGCCGCCCCTGCTTGAAGAGCGCCCAGCCGTAGCTGTCGAGGTACGAGGGATTGTCCGGGTCAAGCGTGAGGGCGCGCTCGACCAGTGCCACGCCTTCAGCGGCGCGCGTCGTACGGTCGGCCAGCATATACCCGAGGTAATTGAGCGCCGACGCGTCCGACGGGTCGGCCTCAATGAGCCGCCTGAGCCGCCGCTCGGCGTCATCGATGCGTCCTGCGGCCTCGTAGACGCTGACCATCCGCAGCATCAACCCGCCTGCGTCAGCACCAGCCGTCTCGATGCGGGCCAGCACCTTCACCGCGCTGTCGTACTGTTTCTGCGCCACGTAGGCATCAGCCAGGCCGAAGGCCACCTCAAGGTCGTCATCATGCTGCCGGGCTGCGGCTTCCAGCAAGGTTACCGCCTCGGCCCCGCGCCCCGCCCCGGTCAGAGCCTTGGCGTGCAGCAGCTGGGCCTGTGTCTCCCCGGGTGACCGGGTCTTCATCCGTTCGGTCACCGCCAGTGCGGCGTCGAAGCGCCGCGCCGAGAGCAGCACCTGCACTTCGTACATGTCGATCGCATCGCCGGACGGCAGGACGGCGCGGGCCGCGGCCACCGCGGCCAGGGCCTCGTCGTACTGGGCGAGCTGCTGATGGGCCAGCGACAGCTGCAGCAAGGCCGGCACGGCCTCGCCACGATTGGCACGCACGATGGCGGGCTGGGTGACGAGGGGAGCCAGGGCCTCGGTCATTTCGCGAAACTGGTACTGGGAACCGAGGGCCGTGGCGAGTGCGCTCATGGCGGCCACATTGGTGGGGCTCTGCGCCAGTATCTGCCGTGCCACGGTGGCCGCGCCGGCTGCATCGCCCGAGAGGCGCAGCGCGGTCGATTGCAGCAGCAGCAGGCGCGCATCATCCGGCGCCGAGGCCAGCAACGGCGTGAGCGCTTCGAGCGCCCGCTCGGCCCCCACGCCCCCGGGGGCCTTGAGCAACGCATTGATATGCCGCAGCCGCAGGTCGCGTGTGGGCGACCGGATGGCTTCGACCGCGCGCCCGTACGCCCCGGCGGCAGCCGCCCAGCGCTCGGCACGCTCGTAGAGGTCACCCAGCGAGACGAAATACCGCGGATTGATGTCGGCGGCCGACTGCAGCGACCTGGCCGCGTCGGACAGTTGCCCCTTCTGCGCCTGCGCTTCCGCGAGCAACGCGAAAGGTTCGGCGGCATAGGGGGCCTGCGAGGTCACCGACTGCAGGATGGTCGCCGCCTCGTCGAGGCGCCCGGCACGCAACAGCGTCCGCCCGTGCGTGACCATCAGATTGAGGTCGGTTGACGTCGCCGGCGCGGCCTTAATGGCCTCGAAGTGCGTCAGGGCTTCGCTCCGCAGGCGCTCGACCGTCTCGCCGGCGGGCAACGGCGCGGCCCCCTCTGACCATGCCGACAGCACGAGGGCCATGATGCGGTGCGCCTCCACATTTCCGGCGTCGAGGGCGAGGGCGCGTTGTGCGGCCGCCCGTGCCTCGACGCCCTTGTTCTGCTGGGCAAACAGCGAGGCCCGCTCGGCCTGCACGTCGGCCGATGCCGGATCGAGCGCCGCCGCACGGTCGAGGGCCGCCATCGCACCGTCCATGTCGTCGGCCTCCTGCAGGTGGCGGGCGCGCATGAATTCGAAATAGGCCTCGCCCGCCGCGGACGGTGCCGACGCCACGCGAGCCTGGGGTTGACGGGGCGAGCCGCCCTGCGCCGCCGCCTCGGTTCCCAGCACCAGCATCAGGAACACTCCGGCAAGTGGACGCATGCGCATGGCTGATTCTTACCCGGCCGTTTCAGCGGTGTATAGTCCTTTTATGCCTGTTGATCAGGAA
>JBIIDF010000285.1:0-4008 GCA_044238535.1 Vicinamibacterales bacterium | reverse complement strand
ATCCGCCCCTGCCCTTCCCGCCCATGGAACGACTGATCCGGCACTTTGAAGAAGAACGCGAGGCCCTGACCAGGCAACTGCTCACAATGGGCGGCCTGGCCGAGGAACAGCTGCGGCAGGCCATCGCCGCGCTGGTCAGCCGACAGGCCCCGCTCCTCGACGCGGTGCTGGAGCAGGACGGTCCGATCAACACGCTGCAACGCGAGATCGACGCACACAGTCTGACGATTCTGGCGCTGCATCAGCCCGTGGCAGTCGACCTGCGCCTGGTGGTGGGGATGATCAAGGTCAATAGCGACCTGGAACGAGTGGGCGACCTGGCGATCAACATTGCGCAGCGCGGTCACGTGGTGGTGCGCCACGCCCCGCTCCCGCAGACCGCCCTGGTCGAACGGATGGGCCAGCAGGCCGCCACCATGCTGCGGGAGGCCCTCGATGCCTGTGTCCGCCGCGACGCGACGCGGGCGGCCGCCGTGCTGGCTGCCGACGAGCTACTCGACCGGCTCAACCACCAGCTGGCCGAGGAACTGCAGGGCGTCATGGCCCGGCAGCCCGAGACCATCGCCCCCGCGCTCGCCCTGCTGCTGACCGGGCGGCATCTGGAACGGGTCGGTGACCATGCCACCAACATTGCCGAGACGGTGGTGTTCATGGTGTCGGCCCGGGATGTGCGGCACCAGCCGCCCGCCGGCATATGACATCCATGACATCTGCGCATGCATCCGGCGTGCGCATCCCGTGTCCCGGCACGCGGACCCTGGACTACAATGAGGAAGATTTACGCCATGGCTGACACGCTCACAATCACCGACAACCGCACGGGCAAGTCCTACGAGCTTCCCATTACCGATGGTGCGATCAAGGCCACTGATCTGAAGAAAATCAAGACAGAGGCCCCGGACGACACCGGCCTGCTGACCTACGACCCGGCGTTCATGAACACCGCGTCCTGCCGCAGCCGCATCACCTTCATTGACGGCGACATCGGCGTGCTCGAATATCGGGGCTATCCGATCGAGCAACTGGCCGAGCACAGCACGTATCTCGAAACGTCGTACCTGCTGCTCAACGGCGAGCTGCCGACGCCGGCAGAGCTGAAGGCGTGGGAGCATCAGGTGACCATGCACACGATGGTGCATGAGAACATCAAGAAATTCATCGAGGGCTTCAACTACGACGCGCATCCGATGGGCGTGTTCGTCAGCACGGTGGCGGCGATGTCGACCTTCTACAAGGACGGCAAGGCCATCAACGACACCGCCCGCCGCAAGCTGCAGATGCTGCGGCTCATTGCCAAGACACCCACCATCGCGGCCTACGCCTACCGGCACAGCATCGGGCGTCCCTACGTGCAGCCCGACAACGAGCTCAGCTTCACCGGCAACTTCCTGAGCATGCTGTTCAAGATGGCCGAGGCGAAGTACACGCCGAACCCGGTGCTCGAGCGCGCGCTCGACGTGCTGTTCATCCTGCACGCCGACCACGAACAGAACTGCTCCACCAGCACCATGCGCGGCATCGGCAGTTCGCATGCCGATCCCTACTCGGCGCTGGCCGGGGCCGCCGCGGCGCTGTATGGCCCGCTGCACGGCGGCGCCAATGAAGCGGTGCTGCGCATGCTGCAGGAAATCGGCAGCGTGTCGGCCATTCCCGACTTCATCAAGCGCGTCAAGGGCGGCGAAGGTCGCCTGATGGGCTTCGGCCACCGCGTCTACAAGTCGTACGACCCCCGGGCCAAGATCATCAAGCGCACCGCCTACGAGGTGTTCGAGGTGACGGGCAAGAACCCGCTGCTCGACATCGCCCTCGAACTCGAGCGCATCGCGCTCGAAGACGACTACTTCGTGCAGCGCAAGCTCTACCCGAACGTCGACTTCTACTCGGGCTTGATCTACGAAGCCATGGGCTTCCCCGTCGACCTGTTCGCGGTGCTGTTTGCCATCGCCCGCACGACGGGCTGGGTGGCCCAGTGGGAAGAGATGCTGCTCGACGGCGACCAGAAGATTTTCCGTCCGCGTCAGATCTACACCGGGGCGCGCACACGCGACTACGTCCCGATGGCGTCCCGCTAACGGACGACACCTCCGATGACTGCGATACGGCGCCGGCCACTCGCCTCATCGGTCGCACTGCTGCTGGCGAGCGGGATCCTCTCCCTGGTCCCGCTCGCCGCCACTCAGCGCCCGGCCTCCCCTTCCGCGGGCCCCACCACGTTCGACAGTACGCGTGCGATGGCGCTGGTGCGCGAGCAGGTTGCCTTCGGGCCCCGCCCTGCCGGCTCTGCCGCCAATGCCCGCGCCCGCGCGCACATCATCGCCACGCTGAAGCACTACGGCTACGCACCCGTCGAACAGTCGTTCGAGACGCCCACCCCGGTAGGCCGCGTCCGCATGACCAACGTCATCGCGACGCTGACCGGCCAGCGTGCGGAGCGGTTCCTGCTGGCCAGCCACTTCGACAGCAAGCCCGTCCAGGAATTCCAGTTTGTCGGGGCGAACGACGGCGGTTCCTCCACCGGGGCCCTGCTGGAACTGGCCCGTGTGCTGAAGGCGAAGCCGCCCCTGCCGCTCACCACCGAATTTGTGTTCTTTGACGGCGAAGAGGCCTGGGGGGAATGGGTCGCCCCGAATCACACCTACGGCAGCCGCCACTACGTGACCGCCGCTCGACAGACGGGCAGCCTCGGCACCGTGCGGGGCCTCGTGCTGCTCGACATGATTGGCGACCGCTCGCTCAACGTGCGACGCGACACCAACTCCACCCGCTGGATGACCGACATCGTCTGGGCGACCGCCCGGCGTCTCGGCCATGGCGCACACTTCCTCGACGACCCGTTCCCCGTGGAAGACGACCATATGCCCTTCCTCGAGGCCGGGGTGCCGTCGCTCGACATCATCGACCTCGACTACCCGGCGTGGCACACGGCCGCTGACACGCTGGAACAGGTCAGTGCCCGCAGCCTGCAGGTCGTGGGCGACGTGGTGCTGACCGCCCTGCCAGACCTCCACAACCGGGCCGTGGGACCCCGGCGCTGACGGTCGACGGTCGCGTCCAGGCCTCCGCGTCCGTCACACCCGGCACCGTCGCTACCCTCGCTGCATCCACCACCACACGGCAACCGCAGCGACCACCAGCAGGGCCACGACCACAGGGCGCCAGGGGACTCGTGCGGCGGGACGGCGAGACGCGGGCGGAGGCACACGAGGGTCGGCTGTGGCTCGACCACAGCGATAGCAGATGAGCGCCTTTTCCGCGATCTCGGTGCCACACGTCCGACAAGTCATGTCACGATCTTAACCACAGACCATGATTCCCCTGAAGGACATCATCCCGACGCGCACGACGCCCTACGTCACCTACCTGCTGCTGGGGCTGAACATAGGAGTCTTCGGGTATGAGCTGACGCTGCCATCCGGGGAACTCGAGCGCTTCATTCGCACCTGGGGCATCACGCCGGCCACGCCGGCCCCGCTGACCCTCATGACATCGATGTTCGTCCATGCCGGCCTCGGGCACGCCGCCGGTAACATGCTGTATCTCTGGATTTTCGGAGACAACGTGGAAGACCGGCTGGGCCGTCCCCGGTTCGTGCTGTTCTATCTCGTCACAGGCCTGATCGCCGCGCTGGCCGAGGTGGGGCTGAATCCCGAGTCAACGGTGCCCCTGGTGGGCGCCAGTGGCGCAGTCGCCGGGGTCATGGGCGGCTACCTCGTCCTGTATCCACGCTCGCGCGTGCTCACGCTGCTGCCCTTCCCCTTCCTGATCACTGAAGTGCCGGCCGTCTTCTTTCTCGGCCTGTGGTTCCTGATGCAGTTCCTGAGCGGCCTGGGCTCGCTCGCGACCACGGCCGACCTGCCTGGCGGCATTGCCTTTTGGGCACATGTCATGGGGTTTGTCGCCGGGGTGCTGCTGGTAAAGCCGCTGCAGCGACCCGAACGTGCGGACGTGGAGTGGTGGGGCGCCTAGCCGCGCTTGCGCAGTTCGAGCGACACGCGCGCCAGGTCGAGC
>JBIIDF010000284.1:0-4011 GCA_044238535.1 Vicinamibacterales bacterium | reverse complement strand
AGTCGGTCTTGAATCGGCACTGCGGGCAGCGCCAGACAGCGTGCATGCGGTACATGTCGGCACCGCAGCGCTCGCACTTGGTGGGAGGGTCGTCCTGCCCGCGGACCTGACCGCGCAGTGCCGAGAGCACTGGCGTCACCACCACGGACGGCTTCTGGCTCGTGGAGTCGGACACCCTTCGATTATAGTGGGGCCGGAGCCTGCTGTGACATTCCGTCAGCATCTGCGGTTGATGACCCGCGCCGCCTGGCGAGGTGTGGGCGAACTCTACAACAGCGACGGCCTGACCCACGCCGCCTCCATCGCCTACTATTCGCTGCTGTCCCTGTTTCCCTTTACCTTGCTGATGCTTTCGCTGGTGGGCTGGCTCACGCAAAATGAGGGCGAAAGCGACGTGCTGGTCGAGTTTGTCTTCCGCTATTTCCCGCGGCAGTTCGATTTCATCACCGGACAGATTCAGGCGTTCCGGGCATCCACCCTCCGGATGGGCGTCGGCGGTGTCATTGCACTGGTGTGGGCCTCCCTCGGGGTGTTCAATGCCGTGACGTCTGCGGTCAACCATGCCTGGGGTGTCGAACGGCGGCGCAGCTTCCTGAAGCATCGCCTGGTCGGGCTGCTCATGTTCCTGTCGGCCGGGGTGTTTCTGCTGCTGGCCCTGCTCATCGTCAGTGCGACGAACGTCGTGCAGTCACGCTGGTTTGTCACGCTGTGGCCGGACCTTCCGTGGGTGGCCTGGCTGGGAGGGGTGACCGCGGGGCAGACGGCGATGGTGCTGCAGATCATCTGCGTGGCGTTGGTTTACTACTTCATTCCCAACACCACGGTGCGGTTCCGGGATGTGTGGCCCGGAGCCATCCTCGTGGGGATCCTTTGGCAGGGGGCCCTGTCGATCTTCTCGTGGTACGCCAGAGATCTCGGCGCCCTCAACGTGGTCCACGGATCGGTGGCGGCGGTCGTCACATTCCTGATCTGGATCTACGTGAGCGCCGTGCTGCTGCTGTATGGGGTGGAGATGACGGCATCCTATGCGCGCATGCAGGACGCGGCGGTGCGGCACCCTGCGCTCGACCCGCATCGCGCGTCGGCGAGTCAGGGCGGAACATCTTCGGAATAGACGACGCCGATGTCGGGTGTGCCGGACGTGCGTTGCGGGGACGGACGCTAGACTGTCGCGGTCCGCCGCGCCGAGACCTGTCGCATCAACGCCTCGGTGAACGGTACGACATCGTCGATTTTCCGGGAGGTGATGAGATTGCCGTCCTCGTGCACCTGGCGATCCATGTAGCGCCCGCCGGCGTTCTTGATATCCACGGCAATCGACGGCCAGCAGGTCAGCGTGCGGTCGCGCAGGGCATTGGCGTTGATGAGCACCGAGGGACCGTGGTCGATCGCGGCGAGCGGCTTGCCGGCCGCCATCGTGTCGCGCACCAGATCGACCATCGCGTGGCGCAGGCGGATGCGGTCAGGCGCATAGCCTCCGGGAATGACGACCGCATCAAACTCTTCGGCACGGGCCGCGCCGGCGGCTACATCGGCCGTGACGATCGTGCCTGAGAGGCCGCGGTAGGCACGTCCTACCAGCGGGGCGACGTACACCACCTGTGCCCCGGCCTCCATCAGCAACTGGCGCGGGGTGAGCACCAGGCCGTCTTCGAACATGTCTTCGATCAGCAGCGCAATGCGCGCACCCGACAGCATCATGCCGCAATGGTAATGCAAGCCGGTGCCGACTATCATCGACGGGTGCCGAATCGCCTCGCTGGTGAACTGAGCCCCTACCTGCGGCAGCATGCCCGCAATCCAGTCGACTGGCATCCCTGGGGGGACGAGGCGTTTGCTCTGGCGCGAGAGACACAGCGCCCCATTTTTCTATCGGTGGGTTACGCCACGTGCCACTGGTGTCACGTGATGGAGCACGAATCGTTCGAGGATGCGGGGGTGGCCGCGATCCTCAATCGTGACTTTGTGCCCGTGAAGGTCGATCGCGAAGAGCGGCCCGATATCGACCGTGTGTACATGACGTTTGTGCAGGCGACGACCGGGAGCGGTGGATGGCCGATGAGTGTCTGGCTGACGCCAGCGCTGGAGCCGTTCTACGGGGGCACGTATTTCCCGCCGGCAGGGCAGTGGGGGCGACCCGGATTCACCGACGTGCTGAGGGAAATCGCACGTGCCTGGCGCGACGACCGTGCGAGCGTGGTGCGGTCGGCGTCTGAGATTGTGGAGCGACTGAAGGCCATTGCGGACGGGCCCTCGTCCGGTGACGGCATGCCCGGGGGAGAAGCGCTGGACCGCACACGGCAGCAGTTCGAGCGGATGTTCGACCGGCGGTGGGGCGGCTTCGGCGAGCAGCCCAAGTTTCCCCGTCCGTCAGAGCTGCTGTTCCTGCTCCGGGAGGCGGTGCGCACCGCGCAACCGGAGCCTCGGGAGATGGCCGCGAAGACGCTGCGGGCGATGGCGCTTGGCGGCATGCGCGATCACATTGGGGGCGGATTCCACCGCTACTCCGTCGATGGGCAATGGCGCGTGCCGCACTTCGAGAAAATGCTGTACGACCAGGCCCAGCTTGTGACCGCCTATGTGGAAGCGGCGCAGCTGACGGGAGACGTCTACCTCCTGCAGGTGGCGGAAGACACGCTCCAGTATGTTGCACGGGACATGCGCGCTCCGGAGGGGGGCTTTTTCTCCGCGGAAGACGCCGACAGCGTGCCGTCTCAGACGCGGGCGGTTTCGCACGTGGGAAGACCCGGCAGCCCGATAACGCCGGATGCCCACCCCCGGAAGGTGGAGGGGGCCTTCTACGTCTTCGGAACCGACGAAGTGCGCCGTGTGCTTGGTGAGACGGCTCCGATCTTCGAGCAGCGCTACGGCCTTCGGCCTGAGGGGAATGCGCTGGCCGATCCGCATGGGGAGTTCACGGGACTGAACATGCTCTACACGGCGGCGTCCATCAGCGACATCGCGCAGCGCAGCGGGCAGACGCCTGCGGCGGTGGGGGCGCAGTTGAACGACGCGCGGCAGCGCCTGTTCGACGCGCGTGCGCTGCGTCTTCGGCCTGAGTGCGACGACAAGATTCTCACGGCGTGGAACGGCCTGATGATCGCCGCGGCGGCGCGCGCTGGTCGCGTGATGACGGGTTTTGCTGACGCAGATACCGGTTTCGACGTGACGGCGGCGGCATTGCGGCACATCCAGATGGCGGTGGATGCGGCCACGTGTCTCGAGGCGCGGGTGTGGCGTCCCGACACGCGGCAGTTGCTGCGTCGGTATCGGGAGGGTGAGGCGGGCATTGAGGCCTTCGCCGAAGACTACGCCTACCTGATTGCCGGTCTGCTTGAACTGCTGCAAGCGACGGGCAATGCCCGCTGGCTGCGGTGGGCGATCGAGCTGCAGCGGCTGCTGGATGCGCGGTTTCATGACGACGCGAGGGGCGGCTACTATTCGACCACTGGTGACGACCCGTCGGTGCTGATGCGGACACGCGAACAGTACGACGGAGCCGAACCCTCGGCCACATCGGTAGCGGCCCTCAATCTTCAGTTGCTGGCGGCGGTGACCGGTGAGGCGGCGTGGTCCGCGCGTGCGGCTGCGGCGCTGGGGAGCATGCGCGACCGACTGGAACGCGATGGCCGAGCAGTGCCGCTGATGGCAGTGGCGCTGCAGCAGTGGCTGCATCCGCCGTCACAAGTGGTAGTGGTCGGCCCGACGGACCGTGAGGACACACGCGCGCTGTGGTCGGCGGTGCATCGCCGATATCGGCCGTGGATGGTGGCGCTGCCGGTGGCTCCGGGTGACGCGCAACAGACTCTCGCTGAGGTACTGCCGTGGCTGCGCGCCATGACAATGATTGAAGGACGTGCGACGGCGTATGTCTGCCGTCATTTCTCCTGCGACGCTCCGGTGACGGATAGCGCTGCACTGGCACTGGCGTTAGACTGACGGGGAGAGGCCGGGGTGGCGAAACTGGCAGACGCATGGGACTTAAAATCCCTGGCCCCTGACGGGGCATGC
>JBIIDF010000283.1:0-4015 GCA_044238535.1 Vicinamibacterales bacterium | reverse complement strand
GTCGCGCAGTGCGCGCGCGCTGGCCGAGTTCCTCGGGCCGGACGGCCGTGCGGCCGCCGCCCTCCGCGAACGATTCACGGTGCGGCCGTTCCGCGTCGCATCGACGGCCACGGCCGTGGCCGACGCCGCTGCCTTCACCGTCGATGGCCACGACACCCGCCTGGCCGACGCGCTGCAGGCGGCGCGTCAGGCCCTCTCGGGCCTGCCCGTGGCCGGGCTGGTCCTGGTCAGCGACGGCGTCGACACCACCGACCAGCCGCTCGACGAGGCCCTGCTGGCGCTGCGGGCCGACGGCATCCCGGTGTTCACTGTCGGCGTGGGGGGCGACACCCTGCCACGCGATGTGCAGGTTGAGCGCATCGCCCTTCCGCGTCGTGTGCTGAAGGGCAGCACGCTGCTGGTGGACATCACCCTGCGGCATCAGGGCGTCGGCGGCCAGTCCCTGACGCTCGACGTCGAAGACGAAGGACGCCTCGCCGCAACACAGTCCGTGACGTTGCCATCCGCCAGCACCCCGGTGACCGTCCCGGTGCGACTCACACTGGACGAGGCGGGTCCGCGCGTGATCCGCGTGCGCGTGCCGCCGCTGGACGGCGAACTGGTTACCGGCAACAACGTGCGCGACGTGCTCGTCACCGTCGACGAGCGGCGCGAGAAGATTCTGTACTTCGAAGGCGAGCCGCGCTTCGAACTGAAGTTCCTGAGGCGCGCCGTGGCTGACGATGCGCAACTGGATGTGGTGACGCTGCAGCGCACGGCCGACAACAAGTATCTGCGCCTCGGGGTCGAGTCGCCCGACGAACTGGTGGCGGGGTTTCCCCGGACGCGCGAGGAACTGTTCGCGTATCGCGGGCTGATTCTGGGCAGCATCGAGGCCGGCGCCCTGACCGGTGATCAGCTGAAGATGGTGGCCGAGTTCGCGGATGTGCGGGGCGGCGGAGTGCTGGCGCTTGGCGGTGCCCGCGCGTTGTCGGAAGGCGGCTACGGCGGCACTGCCGTCGGAGAAGCCCTCCCGCTGGTACTCGACGCCGGTGGCCGCACGCCCGCGGGTACGCGCGGACCACTGCAGCGTCTGGTCGTGCAGCCCACCGCCGAGGGAGCCCGGCTCGCGGTGACCCGGCTGGCGGCTGATGCCGAGGCCTCGCGCGCCCGCTGGGCCAGCCTGCCGCCAGTGACCACCATCAACCGCCTGGGGGTCGTCAAGCCGGCGGCGACCGTCCTGCTGAGCGGTCGCACGGCCGGGGGCGTCGACGTCCCGGTGCTCGCCCAGCAACGGTATGGCCGCGGGCGCACCATGGTGTTCACCCCGCAGGATTCCTGGGTGTGGCAGATGCATGCCTCGCTCGCTGTCGATGACATGACGCACGAAACCCTGTGGCGTCAGATGCTGCGGGCGCTGGTCGACGATGTGCCCGAGGTGGTGGACGTGCGGCTGTCCGCGGATCGGGTGGCCCCCGGGGCCAGCGTCGATGTCGTGGCGACAGTGGTCGACGCGGCGTTTGTGCCGCTCAACGATGTGACGGTGCAGGCCACGGTGACCGGGCCTGCCGGAGACACGAGCGAGACCCCATTGACGTGGACGGGCACGACACCGGGTGAATACCGGGGCCGGGTGACGGTGCCCGGCACCGGCTGGCACGAAGTGGCCGTGGAAGGCCTGCGCGGGTCGACCCGCGTGGGGCGCACCGTGACGCACGTGCGCGGTGCCCCGGGCGATGCCGAGTTTTTCGATGCGGGCCGTCAGGTTCCGGCCCTGCAGCGCATCGCCGAGGCGACCGGCGGCCGCTATGTCGATATTGCCGAGGCCGGCTCGCTGGCGGAGGCCCTGCGGTACACCGGGCGGGGCGTGACGCGCGTGGAAGAACACGAGTTGTGGCAGATGCCGGCCGTGTTGCTGCTGCTGCTGGCGCTGATGGCGGCCGAATGGGCCTACCGGCGCCGTGTGGGATTGCCCTGAGCGGGCGATTCCCGGACCACTGTGACCGAGACGGAAGGGAGACGCTGCGTGGAACACAACGACCTGCACACGCCCGATGATCTGGCACTGGCCGATCGGATGAAGGAGGGCCGTGACCGCATCATCACGGAATTGCGCAAGCTCATCATCGGGCAGGACGCCGTCGTCGAGCAGGTGCTGCTGTCGCTCTTCGTCGGCGGCAACAGCCTCATCGTCGGCGTGCCCGGCCTCGCCAAGACGCTGCTCATTCACACGATGGCGCGTGTGCTCGAGCTGAAGTTCAACCGCGTGCAGTTCACGCCGGACCTGATGCCGTCTGACATTACCGGGACCGACATCATCCAGGAAGATCCGGCGACAGGCCGTCGCCAGATGGTGTTTGCGCCGGGGCCGATTTTCGCGAACATCGTCCTCGCGGATGAAATCAACCGTACGCCGCCGAAGACGCAGTCGGCCCTGCTGGAAGCGATGCAGGAGCACCGCGTCACCATTCAGGGGCGCACCTACACGCTCGACGAACCCTTCTACGTGTTTGCGACACAGAACCCGATCGAGCTGGAAGGCACCTATCCGCTCCCCGAGGCGCAGCTCGACCGGTTCATGTTCCAGATCGTCATCGAGCATCCGCCCGAGGACGAGGAGCTGGAGATCATCCGCACGACCACCGCGATCGTGGACCCGCACTTCGAACGCACGGTGACCGGTGCCGACCTGGTCGCGTTCCAGCGGCTGGTGCGCCGTGTGCCCGTCGCCGATCCGGTGCTGCGGTATGCCCTGGCGATTGTGCGAGCCAGCCGCCCCGGGTCGCCCACCTGTCCCGACTCGGTGAAGAAGTGGGTGGCGTTCGGGGGCAGCGTGCGCGCGGCGCAGTATCTGGTCCTGGCCGGCAAGGCGCGGGCGCTCACCCAGGGGCGCTATCACGTCGGCATCGAGGACATCCGCTCGATGGCACATCCGGTGCTGCGGCACCGTGTGCTGACCAATTTCCTCGCCCAGTCGGAAGGCATCACGAGCGACCTGCTGGTCGACCGGCTGCTGAGTGCGGTGCCGGCGCCGCGGTCGGGCATGTAGGCGGGCACGGACATGGCAGCGACCCTGGCTCCCGGCGCCCGGTTTGTCGACCCGGCCGTGCTGGCCCGCGTCAGCAACCTCGAGTTTGTGGCGCGCTCGGTGGTGGACGGCGTGGTCAACGGGCTGCACCGGTCGCCGCTCTTCGGCACGTCGGTCGACTTTGCGGAACACCGCGGCTATGTCGCAGGCGATGACCTGCGCCGGCTCGACTGGAAGGTCTTCGGACGCACCGACAAGTTCTACGTGAAGGAATTCGAGGCCGACTCGAACGCGGCCTTCACCGTCCTGCTGGATGTGTCCGCGTCGATGGGCTTCGGCGAGCGGCTGAGCAAGCTCGACTATGCGCGCACCCTGGCGGCCTGCCTCCTGTATCTCGTGCATCAGCAGCGCGACCGCGTGGGGCTGGCGACGTTCGATACCGAGGTGCGCACCTACGTGCCCGCGGCCTCCCGGCACCTGCACACGGCGCTGCACACGCTCGACCGCGTGGTTGCCGAACGCCCCGGCGCGTTCGAAGCCCCCGTGACCCGCCTCGCCGAACAGCTGACCCGCCGGGGTGTGGTCGTCGTGATTTCCGATCTGTATGCGGAACCCGATGATGTGTTCCGCGCACTGGCGCCGTTGCGCTTCCGCGGCCACGACGTGCTGCTGTTTCACGTGCTCGATCGCGCCGAGCTCGACTTTCCGTACGACACGCCGTCGACGTTTGAAGATCTGGAAGACGGCGATCAGGTGCCGGTGTCTCCCGATGCGCTGCGGACCGGCTATCTGGCCCTGATGCAGGCGCATCTCGAGACGCTGGCGAACCGGGCCCGGGCACAGCAGATCGACTATCTGCAGCTGTCGACGGACCAGCCGCTCGACCACGCGCTCTACCACTATCTGTCGGCCCGCGACCGGGCGCTGCGGACGCGCTGATGCTGCTCGCGCCGTGGTTCCTGCTGGGGCTGGTGGCACTGGGCGTGCCGGTGCTGGTGCATCTCACCC
>JBIIDF010000282.1:0-4018 GCA_044238535.1 Vicinamibacterales bacterium | reverse complement strand
CTGTTCTTCCCCGAAAAGCGACCCTTCTTTCTCGAGAACGCCGGGTTCTTTTCGGTGGGCAACTCCGGCGAGGTCGATCTGTTTTTCAGCCGGCGTATCGGGCTTGGGGCGAGTGGCGAGACCATTCCCATCATCGGAGGCGGCCGGGTCAGCGGCAAGGTGGGGTTGTGGAACGTCGGCCTGCTCAACATGCAGACCGAGTCGGTTCAGGGGCTGGCGCCGAGCAACAACTTCGGCGTCATCCGCATCAGCCGCGAGCTGCCGAACCGCTCCGCCATCGGTGGCATCTTCACCAACCGGCAGGGCATGGGTGATTCGGCGCGACCCACTGACTACGGCCGGACCTACGCGCTCGACGGCAAGCTGGGCATCGGGCGCAACTCGCTCATTAACGGGTTCGTGGCGCGCACCGAGACACCGGGGGTCACCGGGCGCGACCATGCGTTCAATCTACGGGCGCGCGTGCTCTATCCGAAGTGGGATGTCGACGCCGGCTATCAGGAGGTTGGCGACAAGTTCAATCCTGAGGTCGGTTTTCTGACGCGCGGTGGTTACCGCAAGCCCGACGTGCGCCTGATGACCCGCTTTCGTCCGAAGAACCGCTTCAAGCTGCAGGAAGTGCGGCCGCATGCAACGTTCCGGGGCTTCTGGGGCTTCGACAATTTCCAGGAAACCGGGTACGTGCATCTCGACAACCACTGGCAGTTCAGGGACAGTTCCGAGATTCATACCGGCATGAACCTCACGCGCGAGGGCGTGCGCACGCCGTTCCAGATTTATCCGGGCATCTTTGTGCCGGCCGGTACGTATGACAATGCCGAGGCCCAACTGGTCTTCATGACCAATCAGGGAGCGGCCGTGTCGTACAACCTGCAGTCGTTCATCGGCGGATTCTTCTCGGGACGCCGCGTGACGCTCAACAATACCGTGCGTCTGCGCCCGTCCGATACGTTCATCACCGAGCTGATCTATCAGCGCAATGACGTGACACTGCCGCAGGGCGGTTTCGTGACGAACCTGATCCGCACGCGCGTGTCGTATTCGTTTACGCCCCGCGTGTTCGTGCAGTCGCTCGTGCAGTACAACGACCGTGCCGACCTCTGGTCGGTCAACCTGCGCTTCGGCTGGCTCCAGGCCGCCAACACCGGCCTCTTCATCGTCTACAACGACAGCCGCGGACTGTACGACCTGTTCCCGAATCGTCCGCAGCGCACCGATCGGTCACTGACGATCAAGTTTTCGCGGATGTTCGACCTGCTGCAGTAACGTCGGCGAGCGCGCGGGCCAGGGCCATCACCGTCAGCGGCGACGAGCCCTCGGCCTTGTTGTTGACCAGCACGTAGGCCGTGCGGCCCCGCTGCGCGAACCGCTGCACCACCGAGACCACATCGCGCCGCATGTCTTCGTCGGGCTCGACCAGCGCGTCAAACGGCGAAAACCGTTCGCGCTGCGCCTCGTAGAACGTGCCGGGGCGCAGCAGCAGCCGCACGATGCCGAACGAGTGATCATCCGGAGGGACCACCTCGGCCTGCCGCGCGGGCATCGGCATCGCCGACCAGTAGTTGTAGGTATGCGCGACCCCCGTGCGCTGCAGCAGGGCCCGGTACTCGGGCGTCAGCAGCCTGGCATCACGCAGTTCCACCGCGTAGCGGAACTCGCGCGGCAGCGCGGTGAGAAAGACCTCGAGCCGTTCGAGCAGGGCCTCGGGGGGCAACCGATGCGCTGCCGCGACCGGAGCCATCTCGAGGATGATCGGGCCGGTACGGTCGTAGCAGGCCAGTGCGCAGGGAGCCAGCAGGTCGTCGATGAGGCGATCCACCGACAGAAAGTCCGGATTCGGGCTGCTCTGGGACGTCGGGCCCAGGCGCTGGGCCATAACCGCAGCCGGGGCCTTGAAGCAGCACTCGAAGCCGTCCGGCAGCTGCGAGGCGTAGGCCCGGAGGTCGTAGACCGGAATGGGCGCATAGTAACTGCGGTCGACCCCCACAATCGAGAGCAGGGGATGGCGGGCGTACTCACGCAGCCCTTCACGCGAGAGGGCCGTCTGGCTGCGTCGACCGCTGTAGACCAGACCTTTCCATCCAGGAAACGACCATGAACTGGTGCCGAAGCGCACAGTCGGCGGCAGGGCCTCGGCCAGCCCACGTGCGTCGGCATGAACGGCGGCCAGTTGCGCGGCCATCGGGTCGGGCGGGTCAGGCGGTGCTGTCTCGAACAGTGCGAGCTGATCGGTCATGACCTATCCTATTGTGGCGTGAATGAGGCACTCGAGGCACTCGGCTGGGATTCGACGTGGGAGGCAGGCTTTGCGCCTCACGCGGCTGCTGGACTGGAACCGGCACGGGTGCTGATCGAGTTCAATCACCTGTACGGCAGCATGACGGGCGAGGGCGAGTGCCGGCTCGAGCATGCCGGTCGTATCAGACATCGGGCGATGGCGCGCAGTGAACTGGCGGCCGTGGGTGACTGGGTCGCGGTGCGGCGCAGTCCGGGGAGCCGCACCGGCACCATCGAGGCGGTGCTGCCGCGGCGTAGCCGGTTTTCGCGCAAGGTGGCCGGTGAGCTGACCGAAGAGCAGGTGGTGGCCGCCAATCTCGACGTGGTGTTCCTCGTCATGGGTCTCGATGGCGATTACAATCTGCGCCGCCTCGAGCGCTACCTGCTGATGGCGTACGAGAGCGGCGCCACGCCCGTGGTACTGCTGAGCAAGGCCGACCTGTGTGAGGACCTCGATGTGAAGGTCGCCGAGGTGCATGACGTGGCTCCGGGATGCCCGGTACACGCGGTCAGCATCATCGACGGTCGTGGCCTGGCCGACGTGGCGGCATATCTCCCCGCAGGGAAGACCGGGGCGCTGCTGGGGTCGTCCGGGGCGGGCAAATCGTCCATCATCAACGCCCTGCTGGGCGAGTCGAGGCTTCGGACGGCCGAGGTGCGCGAGTCGGACTCGCGTGGCCGGCATACGACGCGGCATCGGCAGTTGATTGCCCTGCCGGGGCGCGGGCTCCTCATCGATACGCCTGGCATGCGCGAGCTGCAGCTCTGGGCCGTGGGTGACGCCGCGCACGATACCTTCGACGACATCACGCAGCTGGCATCCGGATGCCATTTCACGGATTGTCGGCATCGGGCCGAACCGAAGTGTGCGGTGGTGGCGGCGGTGGCCGACGGTCGTCTGCCGGCAGCCCGGCTCGACAGCTTTCGGGCGCTGCAGGTCGAGAGCGAGGCGCTCAACGCCCGACGCGACGACCGCGCGCAGATCGACGAGCGTCGCAGGAACCGGGTGCAGCACAAGGCGCTGAAGTCGTTCTACAAGGTGCGCGGCCGCTAGGCAGGCGCGCGCAGGCTGACAGGGAGGCACCGATGACGTGGGGACGCAGTGGACGGCACACGGGACATGTGGCCATCATCCTGGCCACCGTGCTGGTGGCGACGGCAGGCCGCGCGACGGCGCAGCCGGTGCGGCAGGCGGTGATTGAGACCTCGGCTGGCACCATGGTCTGGGACCTGCTGACCGACAAGGCGCCGAATCACGTCGCGCTCTTTGTGAAGACGACGCAGGCGAAGGGCTTTGACGGCACCATCTTCCACAACATGGTCCCGCGCGGGGCCATTCAGGGGGGCGACCCGCTGACCCGCGATCCGAAGATGCGGGGGAAGTACGGCACAGGCGGCCTTGGCAAGCTGCCGCTCGAGCCGTCCGATGAACGCATGACCCGCGGGGCGGTGGCCTCCGTGAGGGTCTCGGGGCGCCCCGATACGGGAGGCACCCAGTTCCTGCTGTGCGTCGGCGACCAGCCCGGCCTGCAGGACAAGTTCACGATCTTTGCGCGAGTGGCCGAGGGCATGCGGGTGGCCGAGAAAATTGCCGAGACCCCGCTGGACGCCGATGGCCTGGCTGCTGAGCGCGTCACCATCACGCGCGTCACCCTGCGCGACAAGCCGGCCCCGCTGCCCGATCCGTTTTCCACGGAATCGGTCGAACAACTGGCCGCCTATCGCGCCGTGCTCGAGACCT
>JBIIDF010000281.1:0-4020 GCA_044238535.1 Vicinamibacterales bacterium | reverse complement strand
GCTTGTCTTCCGGCGTTGGCCGACTGACCCACGTGACGTTCATGTAGTGCCTGAGCGCGATGTTGTCGTTGGTGATGTTGCCGCCCCAGACGCCGCAGCCCATGCTCGAGGTCATCGGCATGCCGTTGGTAAACGTGCCGGCATTGGCCCGCGACTGAATCTGGCGCACCATGATGCGGCTGACCGGCGCGACCATCGCAAGGCGGTGAATGTGGTCGTCGTCGAACGAGTAGATGCCGCACGAGTGACCACGGCCGCCCGTTTCAAAGATCTGCCGTACCTTGTCGAGGGCATCGTCGAAGCCGTGGTAGCGGAAGACTGCCATCACGATGCCGAGCTTCTCGGTCGAGTACGGATGCGACCTGCCAATGAGCGTCTGCTCTGCGATGAGGAACGATTTCCCTGCGGGCAGGGCAATGCCGGCCCGCTCGGCCACCACGGCGGCCGGTCGGGCGATGGTCTCGGCGGTGCGGTGCCCGTCCGCGTCCCAGTAAACGGCCTGCACCGCGTCCCGTTCCGCCGCAGAAAGGAGATAGCCCCCTTCCTGCTGCAGCTGGCTGAGCATGGCGTCGTAGATGCGGTCGTCAATCAGGAGATTGCCATCGGCCGAGCACCCCGACCCGTGATCGTTGGTCTTGCTGATGGCCGAGTTCCGTGCGGCCTCCACGATGTCTGCGGTCTCGTCGATCACCATGGTGGCATTGCCTGCCCCGACGCCATAGGCCGGTTTGCCTGACCCGTAGGCGGCCCGCACCATGGCGGGTCCCCCGGTGGCAATCGTCAGGTCGGCACTTGCCATGAGATGGCGGGCCAGTGGAATGCTGGGCCGCTCGACGCACTGCAGCAGGTCGGCGGGGGCGCCGCACTGGCGGAGGGCCGCGCGCATGAGCCGCACGGTTTCATGCGTGGTGCGGCGACTCGCCGGATGCGGCGAGAAAATCACGGCGTCCTTGCACTTGATCGCGTAGATGGCAATGCCGATGGGCGTGACATAGGGGCTGGTCACCGGGACGAGCGCGGCGATGACCCCGGCCGGTTTGGCGTACTTGACGATGCCGCGTTCGGGCAGCTCTTCGATCACGCCCATGCTTTTCTGCCGCAGGGCATCTCGGAGGATGCCCAGCACCTTGCCGCGCCGGCTGGGCTCGGGGCTGCCCATCCCCGATTCGGCAACGCTCATCCGGGCCAGTTCGGTGGCACTGTCGAGATTGCCGGCGGCCCAGGCGATGGCCTGGCAGAGCCGGTCGACCTCGGCCTGTGACAGCTCGGCGGCGTCGGCCATGGCCTGACGGGCACGCTGCAGGTGGTCGGTGACGAGGGCTGTTTCCTCAGAGGTAATGTCGCGGGCGCGCATGAAGATGTCCAGTGCAGAAAAGACGCGACCCGATTATGGACGGGCAGGGACGGGGTGGGGGCGTGTAACAGTGGCGGCACTGTTACGTGCCCCGATCGATGCATGGAACTCGTTACGCTCATCCCGCTTCTGGATTCCGGAAGTCAATGGCATGGCATCGCCCTGGGGGCGTGTGCGGGGAGGACGACGATCCATGTGGATGAAGCAGGGTATCTTCGCGTGGCTGGTGTGGACACTGGCCGTCGGCGCGTCAGCGCAGTCGGTGACGGTGGCGCAAATCTCGGGCACCGTGCGTGACGGCTCGGGCCTGGTGCTGCCCGGGGTCGAGGTCACAGCGACACAGACGTCGACGGGCGCACTGCGCACCGTGTTCACCAACGAGCAGGGCACCTACGTGCTACCCAACCTGCCTGTCGGTCCCTACTCGCTGACCTTCACGCTGCAGGGGTTCTCGACCTACGTGCAGGACGGTATCGTCCTGCAGGTACAGACCAATCCGTCCATCGACGTGCAGATGAGTGTCGGTCAGCTCACCGAAACCGTGACGGTGTCCGCTGGCGCGCCCCTTATCGAGACGCGCTCGACCGGCGTGGGGCAGGTCATCGACAATCAGCGTGTCGTCGAGATGCCGCTCAATGGGCGGCAGGCGACGGAGCTGATCTTCCTGTCGGGCCTGGCGACCAGTGCCCCGGCGGCCGACCTGAACACCAACAAGAACTATCCGACGGTCACGATTTCGGTGGCGGGTGGGCAGGCCAACGGCATGACCTACATCATGGACGGCGCGACGCACAACGACCCGTTCAATAACCTCAATCTGCCCACGCCGTTCCCCGATGCGCTGCAGGAATTCAAGGTGGAAACCAGCGCCCTGCCGGCCCGGTATGGTCATCACGCCGCTTCAGCCGTGAACGTCGTCACCAAGTCCGGGACCAACAGCTATACCGGTACCGTCTTCGGTTTTGTGCGCAACTACCGCTTCAACGCACGCAACGCGCTGGCGACCACACGGGACAGCCTCGAGCGTAATCAGTACGGCGGCGTGCTTGGGGGGCCGATCGTGAAGAACAAGCTGTTCTTCTTCGGCGGCTACCAGGGCACGGACGAGAACTCGAACCCGCCCGTCGCCATCCGCTTTGTGCCGACAGCCGCGATGCGCGCGGGTGACTTCAGGGCGTTCGCCTCGGCGGCGTGCAACGGCGGTCGTGACATTGCCCTGCGTGCGCCGTTCGTGAACAACATGCTGCCGGCCGGATCCATCGACCCGGTGGCCGCGAACATGCTCAAGTACCTGCCCGTCGCTGATGACCCGTGTGGTCGCGTCCAGTTCGGCATTCCGAACAACAGCACCGACCATCAGGGCGTGGGCAAGGTCGACTACACCCTGAGCAACACGCAGACGATGCAGTTGCGGTATCTGTATGCGCGTTACGACAACCCGGCGACCTATGACGGGAAGAACGTGCTGACACTGAGCCGCACCGGACAGACCAATGCGGTGCACTCGGCCGTGCTGGGGCACACCTACGCGGCGACCTCCTCACTGTTCAATTCGCTCCGCACGACCTACATCCGCACGTTCAATGATCGGTCGCTGCCGGAGTACTTCACGGCCTCGGAACTGGGCTCCCGCATCTCGAGCCTGATTCCCGGCTACGTCGGCATCAGCGTGACGGGCAACGGTTTCTCGTTCGGCAGCGGCGGCACCAATCCGGGGTATTTCAACTCGAAGGCGATTCAGGTCGCCGATGACATCGACTGGCTGAAAGGCAATCACCAGGTCACGTTGGGCGTGAACTGGATCCATACGACGATTGAAACCTCGAACAACCGCCCGACCAACGGGGCCTTCAGCTTCAACGGGCAGATCACCGGGCTGCCGCTGGCAGACTTCATGGCGGGCCGGGTGTTCAGCTTCGTGCAGGGCAACCCGGTGTTCGACTATCAGAACCACGACTATGTCGGCGTCTACGTGCAGGATGAGTGGCGCGTTCGTCCAAACCTGACGCTGAACGCTGGTGTGCGCTGGGAGCCGGCCAACCCGCTGCAGGCGACGTTCGGCTGGGCCAGCAACTTCGACCTGACGCGGTTCACCCAGGGGGTGAAGAGCACGGTGTATCCGCAGGCCCCCGCGGGCTTGTATTTCCCCGGCGACCCCGGCTATCCCGGCAACGGGGCGTGGAAGCAGCAGTTGTGGAACTTCACGCCGAGACTGGGGGCCGTGTGGCAGCCCGATGATTCCACCAGTGTGCGCGCCGCGTGGGGCATGTTCCTCGATACGCCGCATCTGTTCTTCAATACCCGGTTCTCGAACAATCCGCCGTGGGGCGCGCAGCTGACCATCCCGACGCCTGCGGGTGGGTTTGTCGATCCCTACCAGGGCTACCCTGGCGGCAATCCGTTCCCTGCCCTCAACACCGCGTGGCGGACCTCGGCGTTCCCGTCGTACGGCGTCTATGTGAATGCCCCAATCGACGTCCAGCCGACGCGCCTCGAGCAGTGGAACGTGACGGTGCAGCGGCAGATTGGCGACTGGATGGTGGGGGCCAGCTACCTGGGGAACCGCACGCACAATCTGTGGCGGGCCACGGAACTGAATCCTGCGGTGTTCGGGCCGGGGGCCACGACCGGCAATACCAACCAGCGGCGTGTGCTCAACTCAATCA